>JAHDCM010000286.1:1974-5227 GCA_020629895.1 Bacteroidota bacterium | reverse complement strand
AAGGTCGGGCTATCCGCTTGTAGTTGCCTCATAGACAAGGTGTTCAGCAACTATGTCTAGCAGTGTCTTCCTTCGTCAGCCCTGCTAGTCATTGCTTCACTACCTTTCTATTTCGGCAAGCTACCGCTACTATCCCTCACGCGGGACGTTTGAACGATTTACGATAAAACGTTTGACGGAGGTACTTTTTCCACTTATTATCAATAAGGCTTTTCCGCTTCCAAAAAAACGATCTCTTGATTTTGAATTTTCACCTTAATGGTGATAGGGTTACAACAAACTTCACAATCTTCGATATACTCTTGTTGGCTGATTGACAAATCGACTAGCATGGATATTTGCTGAAAGCAATATGGGCAAAATAAGAAATGTTCTTCCATAACATTGGGTATCTATTCTTTCTATTTGTTCAAATTTACAGGAAATTCATTTTTAAAAGGTTAACAGTTAAGCATTAACTAAGTTTTTTAATTCCTATTATTTTTCTATATTCGATCTTCTATCATGTACTAATGTGTTTTTATGAGTGATAAGATTGAAATTGATGAGCAACATTTAAAACAAGTCATTCAATTATTAGATCAGTATTATGACTTTTCGGGTTATAAAGAAAGTACGCTTAAACGTCGTATTTCTAAGCGTATGCAGGCCCTGAAGTTAAGTAGTACGAAAGCCTATATTGCTTATATACAAACCAATTTAGTAGAACGACAGCAACTTGCCTATGATATATTTATCAATGTTACCCACTTTTTTCGAGACATTCAGGTATTTCATTTTATTCACCAAACACTCCTTCCAACACTAATTCAACGAAAAAACCCACATCAAACATTACGGATATGGACTGCTGGTTGTGCGAGTGGTGAGGAGGCTTATTCAATTGCTATTTTATTAAATGAGTATGAAAGGCAACATAATTGTAATTTGAACGTAAAAATTATTGCAACTGACGTAAAAGCAAGTTCAATTGAAAAAGCAAAACGAGGTATATACTCTACTCGTAATGTTCATCATATCCCCCCCGAATATTTATCAAGGTATTTTATCCTTAAAGATGGAGCTTATCATGTAAATAAAATACTCAAAAAGCGAATTTTATTTAGCATACATGATATCACTCAAGATCCCCCTTATGGTAAGATAGACCTCATCTTGTGCCGAAATTTACTAATTTACTTTAATAAAGATTTACAGCGAAAAATTTTTACAAACATTGCCTTTTCCTTAAATTTAAATGCTTATCTAGTTTTAGGAAAAAGTGAAACACTAGTAGAACATAGTCCTATATTCAAACCACTTCGTTCTACGCTTAAAATCTACGAGAAAGTTAGTAATAAACGACAAGAACATTTTTTCCACCTCAATATTGATTATAAAAATATCATTACGGGTATTCCCTTGTCAGCCATGCAAGCAGAAGATATGAAACACCAATCAGTCAACGAAGCTTTTCAACAATTGCTCTATCGTAGTTATAGTCCTGCGGTAGTAGTGATTGACCAGGCTTTTCGTGTACAACATATCAATCGGAAGGCTCGACAATATGTAGAAGTTCCTGAAGACTTTACGTATAGTCATGAGTTATTTGCAATTGCTGCACCAGAAATTAGTGCGGTGGTTCGTACTGCTATGGCAGCTATCAAACGGCATGAAGCCCGATATACCTATCCGAATGTACAAGTTCAACGAAATGATCAAGATTTTATCTTAGACATATCGGTAGAGGTATTACTCATTGACCAGACAAAAAGCTTTTATGCGATTATACTAATTCCTTCTTCTAGTACTTCTCTCTCACCAGATCAGGAACAGGAACAAGACCAGCCTCACCATCCATTGGTACAAGATATTAACCTAAGCTTACAATCACAGCTATTACAAACAGAAAAAAATCTTCAAAAAACGATTCAGGAATTAGAGGCTTCTAATCAAAACTTATTAGCTTCTAACGAAGAATTACAAAGTACGAATGAGGAATATATTTCCGTCAATGAGGAGTTACAGAATATCAATGCCGAATATCAACATAGTATTGACGAGCTATCACAGGTAAACCAAGACATTGATCACTTACTTCAAAGCACTGATATTGGAACTATTTTCTTAGATCATGAACTAAAAATTCGAAAATTTACGAGTACCATTCAACCTATTATCAATGTCACTGACGTAGATATCAATCGCCCTTTTGAGCACATTACTAATAATTTAGTAGCTGTTGATTTGATTCAAGAAATAACTAGTGCCAAACAACATGGTCAGCCAACCGAAAAAGAAGTCCAGCTAAAAAATGAACATTGGTTATTGATGAAGTTGGTTCCCTATGAAAATCAAAGTACCAAGCAAATTGGTATTGTTATTAGTTTTATCAATATCCAGCCACTCAAAACAACCGAAGCTCAACTGCGTAAACAACAAATTCGGTTTAAAGGTATTTTTAACAATACCTATCAGTTTATCGGTCTCTTATCAACTGAAGGAATTGTACTTGAAGCTAATGAACCTGCGTTGGCTTTTGGAGACCTACAAGTAAAAGATGTCATTGGCAAACCATTTTGGGAAACATATTGGTGGCAAATATCTGAAGACATTCAAAAGAATTTAAAAAAAGCACTTGTCAAAGCCGCATCAGGTGAATTTGTGCGTTATAATGTGGATGTATGGGGCGCAAATCAAACTACTGAAACGATTGACTTTACCTTAAAACCTGTTTTTAATGACCACCAGCAAGTTGTTTATATTGTGGCTGAAGGGCGTATTATTTCCGAAGAAATACGCACTCAAAATGCTTTACAGAGGAGTGAACTTCAATATAAAAATTTAATTGAGGGCAGTCAGGAATTGATTCACAATATGGATTTGGAGGGGAATTTACTTTTTGTTAATCGTACTTGGCAGCAAAAATTAGAATACACAGATGAGGATTTAAAAACATTGAAAATTTTTGATCTGATTCCTAAAAATATGCATGCTCATTGCCAAAGGATACTAGGGCAAGTAGTAACAGGTAACTCAAAAGATAAAATCAATGTTGTTTTTAATTCTAAGACAGGCAAACAACTCAAGTTATTTGGTGACCTTGTTCCATACTACGAAGGGGAACAAATCGCAAGTATTTTAGTATTTCTAAAAGATGTAACCGAGCAATATAAAGCCGAAATAGCCCTTAAAGATAGTGAGGAGCTATATCGGAGTCTTTTTAATACCTCTTATTTAGGTTTGATGCTTTATGATTTGGAGCTACAAAAAG
>JAHDCM010000286.1:0-1874 GCA_020629895.1 Bacteroidota bacterium | reverse complement strand
CTTTTTAATACCTCTTATTTAGGTTTGATGCTTTATGATTTGGAGCTACAAAAAGTAATTACAACCAACACTAAAATACTAGAAATACTGGGCTATACCGAAGCGGAAATTAAAGAGAAAAAAGCTTATGACTTTGTTCCTAGCCATTTACCCGATGGCACTCCTAGTAAAACAATGATTGATAACTTAACTCAACAAGCACTAACGGGCGAGTTCATTCATATTACGATACCTAGTCTCCATAAAGATGGAACTATTTTTATGACAGATGTCACATTAAGCCCAGTGCGGGTTAAAAATAAAACACATGTACTTGTTTCTATCCGCGATATTTCGGAGGAGATCAAACAACAACAAATTATTGAGGTATCTCAACAACGCTTCAAGGCTATTTTTGACTATCATCCCATAGGCATCTCTCTTGCAAATGCACAAAATAAAATTATACAAGTCAATGACGCATTGGCAAAGATACTAGGATATAGTAAAGAGGAACTGGCAGGTATGTCTTTCTTAGAAATTACCCATCCTAACGATCAAGTATCTAACAAACAAGAACTAAAGAAAATCATCAAAGGAAAAATTAACTATATTAAATTTGAGAAACGCTATCTACGTAAAGATGGTAGTAATTTTCTAGCGAGTGTAAGTGTATCTACTTTCAAAAACACTAAAGATGAGCTATTATACATTGCTTCTATTCAAGACATTTCTCAACAACGGCAAACAGAGCTTCAACTCATTGAACGGGAGCAGCTTTATCGCAACCTGTATGACAATAGTTACAATGCTATATGTATCTTGAATTTAGACAATATAAGTCTAGTTGATTGCAACCAACGTTATTTAGATATTTTTCAGGTTAGTAAAAAGGAAATGTTTTCTATTGATCCTATGAGAATGTTGGCTCCAATACAACATAATAATGTTTCGGCTAAAGATTTTATCACAACTATTAATCAACAATCTATTGAGAAGGGCAGTTATCGTTATTCTTTTATTGGACATCGTATCAAAAGCAATCAACCTTTTTATGCAAAAGCAACCTCTATTTTTCACCAACATGAAGGCAAAAAGCAGCTTATCATTCTGGTTCAAGATATAGATGCAGAATATCGTCATAAAGCGACGATTGAACAAAAAGTAAGGGAACTAGATGAAAAGAACCAAGAATTAGAAAAGTATATCAACTCCAATTTAGAACTAGAAAACTTTGCCTATATCGCCTCTCACGACTTGCGCGAACCACTTCGTACGATCACCAGTTTCTCTCAGCTACTCGAACATCGCCACGATGACAGTTTACCTGCTGAAGCAAAAGAATATCTTCAGTTTATACATAAAGCAACACGCAACTTGAATATGGTGGTAGAAGACTTATTAAAATTTTCGCGTGTCAATACGCAAGAATTCACTCGACAAAAAGTCGATCTCAATCAACTATTAGGAGTTATTTTATCCGACTTACAAAAAAAGATAGATATTGAGCAAGTCGTATTTAATATAGAAGTACTACCAAAACAATTATCTGTTAATCGGTCTCAAATTTATCAGGTTTTTCAAAACCTCATTAATAACGCCATCAAGTTTCGCCATGCTGATCGTCAACCCATTATTAAGATCAGTGCGCAACAAAAACAACACGTTTGGCAGTTTACAGTAGCAGATAATGGCATTGGAATAGAAGAAGAATATCAAGAAAAGATTTTCTTATTGTTTAAGCGACTACACAATAAAGAAAAATATGAAGGAACAGGGCTAGGACTCGCCATTTGTAAAAAGGTGATAGAAAAACATGAAGGCAGGATTTGGATGGAATCGGTATATGGGCAAGGTACGTCTTTTCACTTTACCTTACCCATTGTAAAAGCTTA
>JAHDCM010000285.1:3859-5268 GCA_020629895.1 Bacteroidota bacterium | reverse complement strand
TGACAGGATGATTGGATGGATGATTAATAATCAATTATTAGATAATCATTCCTGCGGCTACGGTTTCGTTTGTACCTTCATCAATAAGGATGACACTACCTGTGATACGGTTACGACGATATTTGTCATAGAAAACAGGTTTGGTGGTACGAATAGAAATACGGGCAATATCATTCATGCCAATTTCTGTTTCGTGTTCCATTCGGTGTAAGGTATTGATATTGAGTTTGTAGTTGATATTTTTAATGATACAACGCATATCATTGGTGGTATGCATGAGGCGGTACTTACCACGAGGGATCATTTTTTTACGGCTCAACCAACATACCATTAAATCGAGGTCTTGCTCCACTTCAGGAACATTATTGGTACGCACGAGCATATCTCCTCGGCTAATGTCAATATCATCTTCAATACGAATGGTGACAGACATGGGTGAATAAGCCTCTTCTACGGGACCATCAAAGGTATCTATTGACTTAATGATGGAGGTGAAGCCGGAAGGTAGTATCATTACCTCATCGCCCGGTTTTAGTACACCACCTGCTACACGTCCTGCATAGCCACGATAATCGTGGAACTCATCTGTTTGAGGGCGGACAACATATTGTACAGGAAAACGGCAGTCGATACGATTGTGGTCGCTGGCAATATGTACATTTTCTAGTAAATACATGAGTGTAGGCCCTTGATACCAGTCCATTTTGGTAGATCGTTCTACTACGTTATCTCCTTTTAAGGCACTAACAGGCACAAATTCTACATCAACCGTTTGTAGCTTCGAGGAGAAATCTTCAAAATCATCTTTAATTTTTTCAAAGGCTTCTTGTTTGTAGTCTACCAAATCCATTTTATTGACACATATTACAATATGTGGGATACTCAATAAAGAGGCAATAAATAAGTGGCGACGGCTTTGTTCTACAAATCCTTTACGTGCATCGACGAGTACAATGGCAAGGCTGGCAGTAGAGGCACCTGTCACCATATTACGGGTGTACTGTACGTGACCAGGAGTATCCGCAATGATAAATTTGCGTTTAGGAGTTGCAAAGTAACGGTAAGCAACATCAATGGTAATTCCTTGTTCGCGCTCGGCACGTAAGCCATCTGTTAGGAGAGCTAAGTTGACACCTTCTTCCCCACGACGCTCACTCGTTTTTTTTATGGTTTCGTACTGGTCTTCAAAGATAGATTTACTATCGTATAATAAACGCCCAATGAGCGTACTTTTTCCGTCATCAACGCTTCCTGCGGTACTGAAGCGCAGGAGATCCATATCTAAATAATTTTGTGGATCAATGTTCATAAGTTTATTTTTAAGGAGTCAGGCTTTAGGAATCAGGTTTCAAGTTCTCTGAATAACTGACTACTAAGTCCTTTCTTTTTTTAAGTGGTTTATTTTTTGG
>JAHDCM010000285.1:3678-3759 GCA_020629895.1 Bacteroidota bacterium | reverse complement strand
TTTCTTTTTTTAAGTGGTTTATTTTTTGGTCAATAAAATCGACTATGGACTGAAAAGACAAGCACAAGACATTGCCCCAAC
>JAHDCM010000285.1:0-3578 GCA_020629895.1 Bacteroidota bacterium | reverse complement strand
AATGGGCAAGCACAAGACATTGCCCCAACAATGGGCAAGCACAAGACATTGCCCCAACAATGGGCAAGCACAAGACATTGCCCCTACTAGAAATATCCTTCCTTCTTTCTATCTTCCATCGACGTTTCTGAACGTTTATCATCGGCACGTCCGCCACGTTCAGTGGTACGTGTTGATGCAACTTCAGCAATAATTTTGTCAAGAGTATTGGCATCTGAAATAGAGGCACCAGTACAGGTCATATCTCCGATAGTACGGAAACGTACTTGCATCATTTTACTTTCTTCTCCTTCTTTTTCGGGTAGATGCTCTGATTTATAAAGAATCACGCCATCTCGCTCTACACATTCTCTTTCATGTGCAAAATATAAAGACGGAATATCAATTTTTTCTTGGAGAATATATTGCCAAATATCCATCTCTGTCCAGTTACTAAGTGGGAATACACGGAAGTGTTCGCCCATATTTTTCTTTCCATTGAATAGGTTCCACAACTCAGGACGTTGATTTTTAGGGTCCCATTGCCCAAATTCATCTCGGTGCGAGAAGAAACGTTCTTTAGCGCGTGCTTTTTCTTCGTCCCGACGCGCACCTCCTAAAGCAGCATCGAATTTATGTTTTTCGAGCGATTCCAGTAAAGTGGTTGTTTGTAGTCGAATACGACTGGCAGTTAATCCCGTTTCTTCTATGGCGGTACCACGGTCAATCGACTCTTGCACGTAGCCGACAATCAGGTTTGCGCCAATTTTTTCCATTAAGGCATCCCGAAAAGCGATTGTTTCAGGAAAATTGTGTCCTGTATCTACATGTAATAATGGAAATGGGAGTTTAGCAGGATAAAAGGCTTTCCGTGCTAGGTGTAGCATGGTAATCGAGTCTTTTCCGCCAGAAAACATCAAAACAGGATTTTCGAATTGTGCCGCCACTTCTCGGATGATGAAAATGGCTTCGGCTTCTAACTCTTTTAGGTGTGTTAGATTATAGGATATCATACTTGATTGATTGTTGTTGGTTGGAGTTGGGGAGCTGACATTGGGCATCGTGTTTAATTCCATTGCGCTTCTTATTTTTTGATGATAGGTAGCAAGAAGTCATAGACTAGTTGTACGGAGGCTTCAATGGTTTGTCCTTCGGTTACTACGTCTAAAGCTGGTTTTATGGGGGCTTCATAAGGGGCATCAATGCCTGTAAATTGTTTGATTTCTCCAGCTCTTGCTTTTTTGTAGAGGCCTTTTACATCCCGACGTTCACATTCTTCAAGAGAAGTATTGATAAATATTTCTAAGAAATCGTCTGATCCAACAATATCAGCTGCTACCTGCCGAATGGCACGGGTGGGGCTGACGAAGCTACAGATGGTAATAATGCCACAGTCGAGAAACAGCTTGGCTACTTCTGCAATACGTCGAATATTTTCTTGACGATCTTCATTCGAAAAGCCCAAGTTGCTATTAATACCACTGCGGATATTATCGCCATCTAATACTTGGGTCATAAAACCAGCTTGGTGCAATTGTTTCTCTAAACCTTTAGCGATGGTACTTTTACCAGAACCTGACAATCCTGTCATCCACAAAACCACGCTTTTTTGGTTCAATTGAGTTTCTTTGTCACTACGTTGTAACAACTGGTCGAATATCGGGTGTATATTGGTACTCTTTTTTTCCATTTCGGCTGCAAAGATAACTATTTCGTAGGAAGTAACAAGGATTATTGGTGGTCGCTTGTTTAGCGACTATTTTGTGCTTTGGTTTAAAAACGATTCGCAGGTACGTTTAATCGTTGCTTCAATAGGGCGAAATTGCCAATTGAGGGCTATTTTAATTTTATTGTTTTGGTAGAGATAGCGCGAACTGGCTGTTCGTGCTGTTTCACGAGTAATAATAGGCCGTGTGCGAAAAATAAATGCTCGAATAGCTTCTAGTCGCCATGCAATGGCAGCTAGGAAGCGGGGAGCCGCATATTGAGGGCGTTTTTTTTGTAAGTGGTCGGCAACGAGGTTGAAGAAGGTTTGGTAAGGTAGATTTTCTGCATTCAAAATAAACCGTTCGCCAACAATATCACTTTCCATTAGCTGAACCATTATTTCACAGACATCCAATACATCTACAAAACCACTCCCACCTTTGGGATAAAAACGCAAGCCATCTGCCACATTTTGAATGAGTCGGCTCGATCCTTTACTCCAATCTCCTGCACCCAAAATAATAGAAGGGTTGACAATGACGGTAGGAAGTCCTTCAAAATAAGCGCGCCATACTTCGCGTTCAGCAAGATGCTTACTAATGGCATATTTAGAATTTTCGTTACTATCCTCCCATTTAATAGCTTCATGTACATTTGGTTTGGTGAGGCTACGGCCAATCGCAGCAATGGAGCTAACATACACCAACTTTTCTACTTGTCTTTCTAAAGCCATATTAACGACATTCGCAGTTCCTTCTACATTGACCTTTGTCATCCAATCAGCTTCAGCAGGAATAAAAGATACAACTGCTGCACAATGATAAATCTGTTTGACATCTTCTAAGTATTCAAACAAGGCATCGGTATCTAACAAATCGCCTTCTACCCATTCTATTTGATGTATGATGTCATGCACTAATTCCATATTGCTAGTTGTTCTACGAAGTGCGCGAATAGGCTCATGTTGGGTATGTACTAAATGCCTCAATAAATGAGCGCCTACTAAGCCTGTTCCTCCAGTTACAAATATCATAATGGTACGTGAAATTAAAAGTAAATAGTGCCTGTCAATAAAGTGAAAATAGCTGTTAATGTATTTCTGAATGATTTATGTGTGCAAATTATTTTCAAATCGAAAAGAATTGCACTATTAAACTCGCTGAATTGCCTGTTTTACCCCTCAAAAAAGGTATTTCCCTAATTGAAGCTTATTGCATAGCTTGATTCAGTTGATTTAGTCGTAACTTTAAGTACTATAAATCACATAAAGTTGAAATGTTACTAGGGAGGATTTAAACTCCTCAATGACAATATATGTAACATAACACCGAGAAGTTAAAACTCGTTTAGACTTAGTTGTTTAATTGTTCTCTTTCTTTTACAATACAGGTAGTGGGATTCCACTACCTTTTTTTATTTTCCATCCCATCACCCCATCATCAACTATCTTGGGCGTGTCCTTTCGTAAGTCTTTCGGTATAGGGGGAAACAAATTTCTACCAATTAACTCAATCCTTCAGTCCCCCTATCCCTCAATCCTTACTTCAGGTCGGGCTTTCCGTTTGTAGTTGCCTCATGCCTGCTGGTGTTGCATAGTCCTAGCGGTGTCTTCCTTCGTCAGCCCCACTAGTCCTTGCATCACTAAGCAGCCATTTCACCAAGCTATCACTACTATCCCTCACGCGGAAACGTTTGAACGATTCACGATTGAACGTCCGACGGAGTTGCCACCAGCGTCATCGCTGGTGGTTTGCCCGACAAATAACAGCCTCTGGCTGATTGTCCTTTCATCTCACATTATACATGCTTTTTTCTGACATTCATCGCTTTTGCAAAGGTAAGTAGCTAGACAAATTTAATCATTGTTTTTTTTATCTTTGTACTATGCAAGG
>JAHDCM010000002.1:12554-30553 GCA_020629895.1 Bacteroidota bacterium | reverse complement strand
GGCATCGCTTCACTACGCTTCTGTTTCACCAAGCTACCGCTACTATCCCTCACGCGGTAGACGATGGAACGATTCACGATTTACGTCCGACGTAGGCTGTCCAAAAATCATAGATTAGACAAAAATATTGTCACAAAATGAGGTGTTACGCTGGGCAAAGTCCGGGTTGGGGTGGGTTTGTTACCTCAAAAGTGGCAAATGTCTTGTGTTTTTGGACAGCCTGACGTGAATCGTTCAACCGTGAATCGTGAATCGTTCAACCGTGAATCGTTTAATCGTCACTCACCTTCACTTCCACCTCCGAATCCCAATTTGCTTTCACCTGAATCGTATTTCGTGCATTAAAAACGCGTTCTGCCTGCAACTTTTCATCATAATTTCCCGTATCCCATTCCCCATTTTTGTTCTCATCTTTAATCACAAAGATCGTATAAGTACCCGTTTCCAAATAAGTCAACTCTTTTTGCGAACCCTCCATGACATCAAAGAAAGTCACATTTTTACGAGCATCTATAATTTTTAATAAATACTGTTGCGAACTATCTATCTCCACTAGCTTTACCAGCAAATTACCATATTGATCTCGAGGGGTGGTTTTAAATGTGATGTCAATAGCCTCATTATATTTACCAAAAAAGTCAAAAACAGTACTATCAGGAATGAGCAATTGATAATTGGTTTCAGCTTTCCAAGCATGATTAAAAACCAACTTTCGAGGATTATTACTTGGTCGTTTAATAATAGGGGCTATGTCTAAGGCGACACTATCTTCTAACAAGTTTATAAGTGATTCTTTAACCGTTTGAATAGGGTGGTTGAATTCTATATAAACAGGCTTTTTCAAATGAATAGCAGAGGTACCACGTCCGCCTCGCATATTGGAAATAAACTTGACCTTTGATAAACTCGAACTATCAGCCAATTTTTTAAAATTAATAGTATCCTGATACCCTGCATAATCGTTGACGACTAACTGTAAACTTTTAGGGTAGTGATTTCGATACCAGACATCGACAGTATCATTTTTACTTGTATTATAAATGAGTAAGTCCTTTTCAGGAATGGGGGATTCTAATACTTCTACAGCCAGTGAGTCGGAATTACTGGAATAAATTAACTCAATACGTCCAAACTCGCGATTATTACGCTCCATCAATTTGATTTTCTCTTTTCCTTCGCTAAATAAGCGTAATGCGTAAAGAGGAGCTTTACTAGTATCAATCTTTATATAGTCAGGATAAAAGGCAATGGGTTCGGTAGGAATATCATAGAATAGATTATTATTTTGATCATCAAGGGCTACCAGTTGGTAAGTACCACTTGGTAAATTATTCATTTTAAATCGTCCATCTTTGTCAGTACGAGCAATATAGAGTGGGGGAGTTGACCGAAACAAAGTATCTGAACTGGTATCATAAATCCCTACTAATACTTTTTCACTAGGAGCATTATCGGCAGCATTAACCACGCGTCCATTTATCCACAAAGAATCTAGTACCTCACCCGTAGAAAAAGTATATTCAAAATTACCTAGTGAATTCTTTTCAGTAATATCTACAATGCTTTCTCCAAAGTTAATCGTATAAGTGGTATTGGGGCGCAATTCTTCTTTAAACCTAATAACTAATTTCTTTCCTTTCTTTTTAAATTCAGGACGTTCTTTCATGGCAGGCGAAATGAGTATTTGATTTTGTGGATCTTGTAAATCAATAAACTCATCAAACTGCATGACTATCTCTGTGGCATCAAACTGGGTTTGTTCGTTGGCTGGTGAAGCGGCTAATATAACAGGTGCTTTCACATCTTTCTCTCCACCAGTAGGACTTACCCGATTGGCACAAGCACTCAATATTAGTGAATAAGCAAGGAGAACAAATAAACCGTAAATGAGGTTTTTCAAAGTTGATTATTATTTGTTTTAAATAAATATATTTATCTTCTTAAGTGTACCATTAATACAGAAATGTCGGCAGGTGATACACCACTAATACGACTAGCCTGTCCCAAAGTTGCAGGCTGAATTTTATTTAGTTTTTCTTTAGCTTCAGAAGATAAGGCAGCTATGGTATCATAATTAAACGTAGGACTTAGCTTTACATTTTCTAGGCGATTCATTTTTTCAGCCATTTCTCTTTCTTTACGTACATAGCTTTCATATTTCAAGTTGATCTCTACTTGTTCTAATATTTCCTGATCATACGTTGCTAAAAAACGATCTACCTTTGGAACACAACGAAGGTCATTGAGCGTAATTTGTGGACGCATTAATACATCAATGATTTTCACCTTTTGCTTGAGTGGGTTTGTTTTTTTCTCCAACAGCTTGGCATCTATTTCAGCAGGTGCAACACTCGTTATTCTTAAAAAATCACTAATTGCTTCATTGCCTTTTTGTTTTTGTTGAACACGCTCTAAGCGTTCTTTACTTGCCAAACCGAGTGCATAGCCTTTTTCAGTAAGGCGAATATCTGCATTGTCTTGTCGAAGTAATATACGATACTCAGCGCGTGAAGTAAACATACGATAAGGCTCTTCCGTTCCCTTATTAATCAGGTCATCGATCAGTACACCAATATAAGCTTCTGAGCGAGAAAGTGTAAAAGCGTCCTCTTCCTTCACTTTTCGATGCGCATTAATACCTGCCATCAATCCCTGACAAGCGGCTTCTTCATAGCCCGTTGTTCCATTAATTTGTCCAGCGAAGTATAAGCCCTCAATCAATTTGGTTTCGAGTGTGTGCTTGAGTTGTAAAGGAGGGAAGTAGTCATACTCAATGGCATAGCCAGGTCGAAACATTTTTGCATTTTCAAATCCTGGTATTAGGCGAAGGGCTTTGTACTGTACATCTTCAGGTAAAGAGGTTGAAAAGCCATTTACATAAATTTCTACGGTATCCCAGCCTTCTGGTTCAATAAATATTTGATGACGGTCTCTTTCTGCAAAACGTTCTATCTTATCTTCAATAGAAGGACAATAGCGAGGCCCCACGCCTCGAATACGCCCATTAAACATAGGAGATTGATCAAAGCCTGTTTTGAGCATCTCATGTACCTGCTTATTGGTATAAGTAATCCAACAACATCTTTGCTTTTTTAAATCTATTTTTTCAGAAAAGGAAAAGCCTGCACTAACCTCATCTCCATGCTGTTCTTCAAGAATATCATAATTAATAGTACGTCCGTCTATACGTGGTGGAGTTCCTGTTTTCATGCGCCCTGACTCAAAACCCAATGCTTCTAATTGTGCAGTAAGACCTACGGCTGCACGTTCACCTGCTCTTCCCCCTCCAAATTGTTTCTCTCCAATATGAATTAGACCATTTAAGAAAGTACCATTGGTTAAAACAACTGTTTTAGATCGAATTTCGATACCCATGCTAGTAGTTATGCCCGCTACTCTATCTCCTTCTACAATTAAACCTGTCACCATTTCCTGCCAAAAATCTACATTGGAGGTTTGTTCTAGTAAGTATCGCCACTCTTTGGCAAATAACATACGGTCACTTTGTGCGCGTGGACTCCACATCGCTGCCCCTTTTGATCGGTTGAGCATTCTAAATTGAATCATGGTTCTATCGGTCACAATTCCTGAGTAACCACCAAGAGCATCTATTTCTCGAACAATTTGCCCTTTTGCAACGCCTCCCATAGCAGGATTACACGACATTTGCCCAATGGTTTGCATGTTCATGGTTGCCAATAATACTTTGGAACCTAAATTGGCTGCCGCTGCGGCTGCTTCACAACCTGCGTGTCCACCACCTACTACTATAACATCGTATTCTGTAAACATATCCTTCTTTATTTATAGGGCAAAATTACAAAATAACTGGCTATAATTGTATAAAAAAAGAGAAGCTCATGGGAATATAAAAAACATAGAAGGATAGCTGTTAATTCTTGTGTCATTCATGGAACAAAGCGTTATGTTCCACGTGGAACATAATGCTTTGTTCTATATAGTAGCGAATACACTGACAGTAACCTTTTTGCTGGACATAAATCGTAAATTGTTCAGTTCACTTCTGTTATACCATTACTAAAGTGATGTGTTTCGTAAAAAAGCATCTATAAAGCAAACTAAAATGCAATCAGCCTAGTCACTGAAACTTGTAAAAGACTACCTGTGACTAGGTTGGAGCAGCTCCATGAATCGTTCAAACGTCTTCAGCGTAAGGGATAGAAGTGGTAGCTTGGCGAAATAAACAGGTAGTGAGGCTTTTGCTGGCAGGGCTGACGAAGGAAGACACTGCCAGCAATATAGCCGAACACCTAGTTTATAAGCCAACTACAAGCGGATAGCCCGACCCGTAATAGGTTTGAAGGAATTGGGGGCTTGTAGAGTCCTTTCATGAAGCATCTGAATTTGATAAGCCCCCAATTTCCGAAAGCCTATGAAGGGATACGCCCAATATCATAGAATTAAGAAAAAGTGCATCATTCAAATATATCAGGTTTGATGCGTTTTTTAGAACAAGCACAAGGTGTTATCCCTATAAAATCTGACACGTAAGACTTTTTTGTTGAAAAATCTATGTCTATGCTAGATTAGGCATAAAAAAAGTGTTCCACGTGGAACACTTATAAAGCTATCTAATAATTGTAAGGTGTAAAAGGGGGAGAATATTAAAAGTAAATTATAGTTTATACTCGCTGAGTGATTTTAGCTGTGTCGAAATGTATTGTTCCCACTTAGCTTGTCGGTTTTTATAGAGACCATGATAGGTTTCGTCGTCGTATTGATGTTGGGCGGTTTCCATTGCATTAAAAATGCGTTCTACGGCTCTTGCTATATCATCTTCTCGGTAACAAGGGTATTTAAGCTCCGAAAAATACTTGCGCATAAGTCGGGCATGATACTCTGTGATGTCGAAATGTATTTGCTCATGTTTTAGTAGATCTTTGGAGTAACGACCACGAATCCAAGATAAATTTTGTACAAAAACGGCTTTTACATGAAAAGCAAATCGACCATAGTCGTTACAGCCATGTGTTTCTTCGATATAGGTAGAGGTAACAGCCGAATAGCTGCTAAACATATTGGGGCGAGCTTTGAAATCGTCCCATCGAAGTTTACGATTAGGATTCCATTCTATTTCACGCCATTTTTTTGAAGTATTAGCCGATGTAAGAGATGCTGTGAGTTCAGAAGGGCTAAGTAGGTGAGGGGAGGCTTCCATACCACAATGATGTTGAATCTTACTTTGATTAGTCGTAGAAAAAGCCTCAAAACATACTTCATGCTTGCTGTTGAGATGGGTAACACAGCTAATCATAAAAGCAAAAAGATAACAAAGGTTTTTCATGGGTGTCGTTTTATTTAATTGTATGGCTGATCAAACTACATTGCTTTGGAATTTGTATTGGTTGATTGAAAGATGGTATTTAGTAAAAAATAAACGTAGGGGCTGGCAGACTTATTGTTAAGCATTGGGGGCTATATAAATGGTACGTTTGTGTTAGGTGCTAAGTTGCAATGGTGAATGAGTATTATTGTCTGCGTTTCTACAATATAGCAAAAAATGTGCTTAAATCCTTCCCATATTATAAATGCAGAATTAGGGTAAAATGTTTATGAATGATAATTGGGAAATTGAATAACAACCTTTACTTTTGAGTTTTATTAAATAATGCGAATACCATGAAAAAGAAACATATCGCTCTTTTTTTCGGTTCTTTTAATCCGATCCATATAGGGCATCTAATTGTCGCAGATACCGTTGTCGCTCTTCCACATATCAATCATCTTTGGTTTGTTATTTCTCCACAAAATCCTTTTAAACAAAAAAAGGATTTGCTCAATCAGTATGAGCGATTAGAACTGGTACATTTAGCGATTGAAGGCAATGATCAGTTTCAAGCATCTTCGATAGAGTTCAAGTTGCCTCAGCCTTCCTATACGATTGATACCTTGAGTTATTTGCACGAGAAGTATCCCGATTACGATTTTTCGATTATTATGGGAGAAGATAATTTGCTGCATTTTCATAAATGGAAAAATTATGAACAGATATTGGCGCATTATTATTTAATCGTGTATCCTCGCTTGGGTTATACAGTAGAGAAGTACCAAGATCATCCTAGAATAACTCGCTTAGAAGTACCTTATATTGATATTTCTGCGAGTTATATCCGAAAGGCAATCAAAGAAGACCGCCCTTATAAATATATGTTGCACAGTAAGGTGTATAACTATATTGATAAAATGAATCTGTGGAAATAAGAAAGCTGTAATTGAGGCATAAATTTTGCTAATTGTTAGTCATAGGTCTAAGTAATACACATTTTGTGTATATTCTTTATGTGTATTTGCTTGATTGTTAATTTTTTAAATTAAAATTAATCCAAAAAGATGAGACAATTAGTAATATTGTTAGCTGTATTTTTGATGTTTCCTATTGTGGGACAAGCGCAGCAGAAAAAACCACATACCGTAGAGTCTTTAAAACTTAGACAACAATATAAAACGGATCAACAGGAGTTAAAAGATTTTCAGACAAGGGTGGCTAAATTTAATACTGCTTTTAGTAATGAGAACGTTGGAACTGCTGACGAGTACCGTATATTGCTTTTGTCTGATATGGTGCGGGAAATAGAACAGGGAGAAAGTGCATTAAAAGTTTTGAAGGAGAAAAAGGCTAAATCAAATAATACGACAGCAACCAGTAGTAGAGAAGATACAAAGGATATTTCTTTTAGAAAAAATGAAGAAGATGCTTTTGGTTATACAGAACCAATGAATCTTATCAACTTTAAAGGGGATAAAATGGCACAGGCAGAAAAACGTGTTGAAGAGCAACGCAATATTTTAAATGTAATTGAAAGTGTTGATTTTGGAGCCGATGGAGCGCATCTAGCAGAAGAGATGAAGGTATATCGAGATCATCTAACTCAATTTGAACATCTAATGCAGATGGACATACGAGAGACATTGCTTGAGTTGAAGCGTTTGAAGGGAGAGGAATAAGTTTAGTATTTCCTTGTTCGCCAGATAGCTAAAAATACAATTAGTCCAATTACTGCTGCTGTCGAAAAACCAAAGACACTGATATAGGGGATTCCATTTTGAGTGGTCGCACTTTCTGGAAAATTGCCTGTACTAACAATAGCAGAACTAATTAATAATGCACATATTACCGCAGCGGCAATCATTCGATTGGCAATGCGGTCTGCTTTGTTTAAGATCGGTTTGTAATTGGTGAGTTCGTATTCGAAATGTAGTTTTCCGCGACGTGTTTGTACCAGTATATCTCTTATTTCTACGGGCAAACTTGTTAAGAAATCGGAAAAGTCGGAGATACGGGCTAGTAAATCGTCGGTGACATTACTAGGGTCTAGCTTGTCTCTAAATAGTTTGAATCCATAAGGTTTGATAAATTCGTATGTTTGAAAGTTGGGATGAATAGATTTTCCAATTCCCTCTAAAATAGCCAATGCTCTTAAAATGATAAATACTCCCCCTGGTACACGCAGGCGATAGTTGAAAATGACTTTTTGTAAACGGACACTCAATTCAGCAATATTAGATTCGCTAACATCTCTCAATGCGAAATCTTCAATAATTTCATTCAACTCATACTCTAAAGAGCGCATATCGGTGATATTGTCATCAATCGCCAATTTTCTTAAACAACTTGCCATACTTTGAGGGTCTTGTTGTGCCATTCCAACAAATACGCCTGCCAAATTATACTTATCTTTTTTCATAAGGGTGCCAATCATGCCAAAGTCAATGAGACATATAGTGCCTTCTCGGGTAATAATAATATTACCTGGATGCGGATCGGCATGAAAAAAACCATGTTCAAAAATCTGACTCAAGTAGATATTAATGCCTTGTTCTGCGATTCGTTCCGGATTAAGTCCCCATGTATTGAGTTGTTCCAGATCAGTAATCTTACAACCTTTTATCATTTCCAATATCAATACCTTCTCTGTTGAAAATTCGCGGTAAACTTTAGGGACATAAAATTCAGTGTTATGAGCATAGGCATTTCTAAAAAGATTGATATTGCGAGCCTCTGTGTTATAATCTAACTCTTTACTCATACTACGCTCAAATGCTTCTACTACATCAATGGCATTGATCACACCATTTTTTTCGAAAATACCTTCTGCACGTGTCACTAGGTCGCGCATAATAGATAAATCGGTGGCAACGATTTGTTGTACATGTGGTCGTTGTACTTTTACAACGACCTCTGTTCCATCCTTTAAAATGGCAGCATGCACTTGTCCAATAGAAGCAGAACCGATTGTTTTTTCATCAAAAAACTTAAACACCTCTTTTAGTGGCTGACCTGTTTCTGTTTCAATAATTTCTTTTACTTTCGTAAATTCAAAAGGAGGTACATTGCTTTGTAGTTTGGTAAACTCATTAATGAGGGCCTCGGGAAGAATATCTGGACGGTTACTTAGTACTTGGGCCAATTTAATAAAGGTGGGGCCTAATTCTTCAAATACCATACGAATGCGCTCATATCGTGTGGATTCAAAAATAGATTTTTCATCACGTCGCCAGGTCAATCGAGCATTAGTCGGAATTAGTTTTTGTAGTGGACTATGTGCAATGACATCTTCAAAGCCATATTTGAATAACACGCGTACAATTTCTTGTGTGCGTTTTATATTTTTGAAAGTTTGATCGAAAAACATAGCAATAATTTAGTCCAGGTTAATAAGGCAAGTCTAAAAATAACCAATTTGATAACAAGTAAAGAAAAGAATAAGTTTTTTCATTTTTCTTGAACAAAAGATAGGCTTTTGAGATTATATTTAACTTTCTAAAGTGCCAAGGTTGACAGGGGACGCTTAAAGTGTTAATTTGTTTAAATTAAAAATATAAATTGTATGTTGTCTAAAAAAGTAGAAAAGGCATTAAATGAACAAGTCGCAATGGAAGGATCAGCTTCTAATCATTATCTAGCAATGGCTTGCTGGTGCGATAGAGAAGCTTTGTCTGGCTGCGCTCAATTTTTATTTGATCATGCAGAAGAAGAACGCATGCACATGATGAAGTTGATTCATTATATCAACGATTCAGGTGGCTTTGCTGTTACACCTGCTATTAAGCAGCCACAATTGGAGTTTGAAGATGTATTTGACGTGTTTGATACGGCTTATCAAAACGAGTTGAAAGTATCAGCGGCAATTGATAATTTGGTAGAAATTGCTGATCAAGAAAAAGACAAGCAAACTTACCAATTTTTGCAATGGTATGTCGATGAGCAACATGAAGAAGAAGTGACCTATCGTAATTTGATAGATCGTATTAAGCTTATCGGTATCGAAGGACGTGGCTTATATTTTATTGATAAAGAAGTAGAAACATTGGCTGCTACAAAGGCTGCAAATGAAGGAAAGTAGTTTTAAGATTATTTAAAAAAAATATAAAAAGCTTGACTAAATTTTCTTAGTCAAGCTTTTTTTATAATTAAGGCTTAATTTTTGTAGTAGGGTTTTGGATTACTCTTTTTATATTAAATACACAACCTTTCTTTTTTCAAATAGTAACAAGGTTAAGGCAAATTAAAAAAAATAAATCCCTAACTAGACGAAGGCTATTTTCAAGTTAATCAAGGCGTGAAACGTAGGCATACTTCCTATAGCGAGCCAACAGATGCGAGGCTTCACAACACAGAGTAGCTTGAAAAGAGACAAGTAAAGTTGTGGATTTATTTATTTTAGTTTGCCTAATACAGTTACTTTTCTTGATAGCTATTACAGTCAACAAAAAACATGTCAGTTATGAAACACAATTACCTGATCTTACTATGCCTCATTAGTTTTTTCGTATCTACCAACATATATGCACAAACAACCTTAAACGTTGCAGGTGTGCCACGAGTAGGACAAGAAATGGAGGTTTTTACAGTTGCTGATGGAAGTAGTATTACACAAGGTTCTTCTGGTGAAAATGAATGGAGATTTTGTGATTTGCCATCTGATAGTATGCAAATTGCCACCTTTATTCTTCCAGAAAATACGCCTTATGTCTCAGGGTTTCCAGATGCAGAATTAGCACTCATTTATGCCAATCAACTCAACTTTGGTTCTACCCCATTAAAGTATGAGTTTTTCAGTAGTTCTCCTAGTGGTTTACTAAAACATGGAGAAGCCAATGTACAAGGAGTTGTCGTACCTTTATTCGATCCACTAAGTATGATGACCTATCCTTTTACTTTTCAAAATACAGTAAGTGATCAGTTTGCTGGTAATTATGTGGTAAATGGGACAGAAATAGAGCGATTTGGTAATATTGAAGTTGTTGCTGATGGATATGGATCAATCGAACTACCCTATGGAAAAGTAGAGGATGTACTACGAGTAAAATCAAGTATTACCTATGAAGAAATCGTAATCGGCTCAGGGATTACATTCAATATTAATATTGAGTCGTATGCTTGGTATCATCCGAAGCTATCATATCCAATTATGCATATTGTATTTGAACGTGCAGCAGGGTCAAGTACTACGGTTGTGAATGTTTCTTATACTAGATCAGATGAAGTGCCTTTCGTAGAAAGTTGTGGTGTCGGAATAGATGAAGATTTAGCCAGACAAGTATCACTAACTACTTATCCAAATCCAGCAACAGATCAAGTACTTGTAAATTATGAGTTGGTAAAACCATCTACTGTAAGTGTAAATGTATATAATGCACTTGGACAGTTAGTATTGAGTCCTATTACAAACGAATCACAATATGTAGGATCACAAAGCCTATCATTATCCGTAGAAGAATTGGTAAGTGGAATGTATTTCGTCGAAGTTCAGTTGGAAGAGGGGAGAGTCGTCAAACCCTTAATCGTGAAATAGAATAGAAGTTTTTAAACAAAACAAAAAGGGAGCTATTTTCTAATAGCTCCCTTTTTTATTTATTACGTACATCTTGTCCCCACATCAATTTAGAGCGAATAGTTGTAAAAAAGTTATCACCTACTAGACGAACTAATTTTAAACTAGAGGCCGCTTTTCGAATTTGGATGCGGTAAGCACTATCTACATAAACATGTCGCGAATCAAGCGTTGCAATAAAGTGTTCACTTCGTCCTTCTATCTCAAAAGAAATCACCTTATCATCAGGTAATACAAAGGGGCGAACACCCAAATTATGAGGGGCAATAGGGGTAATAATAAAGGCCTTTGCATTAGGATATACAATCGGCCCACCACAACTCAGCGAATAAGCCGTAGAACCAGTAGGCGTTGCTACAATAATGCCATCTGCCCAATAAGAATTTAGAAAAACGCCATCTACATAAGTATGAATCGTTACCATCGTAGATGCATCCTGCTTTTGAATCGTAAATTCATTCAGTCCAAAATTTCCCATTGGAAATAGGGGCGGATCACTTACGGTTTCTATTAAGGTGCGTTCATCAATACGGTAAGAACCATTTTGTAAAGCAGTAAGGGCAGTCGCTATATTTTGAGTAGCAGTAGCAGAAGTCAAAAAACCTAATCGTCCTACATTGATTCCTAAAATAGGAATCGTTTGAGTCAGCATAGCCGTACTAAGTAATGTACCATCTCCACCTATACTAATCAAATAATTAACCGACAGTTCGTCAAGTGTTTCAGTATCTTTAAAATAGGATACTACTGGAGGTAATTTAATCCGATTGCCAAACTGTTGGGCATAAGGCATATAAATTGCCACCTCTATATGACGATCTACAATTTGATCAATTAACAATTGAACAAAAGCAATATCCTGTGTTTTTAAAACCCGACTATATATGGCTATTCGCATGAGCAGATAAAAAGAGGGTTACTCAAAATCATAATTTACAGAGAAAGCGACATAAAATCCATGTTCTTTTTTACCATTCAAGGTATATTCCAAGCTAACTACCGTATCATACAAAGTGAAAATATCAAGCCCCAAACCAGTACTTACCAACGGCTTATTAGCCAACGGTTGCCATTCTCCCGCAAATTTATCACGTACATAACCCAATTCTCCATAGCTCTTTAGAAAAATAGCAAAAGGAATCGTTTTAAACTGGTCAGCTTTCAGAATAGGATTCGTAAATTTGGTATCTAACAATTTATACTTAAAAGCGGTTCGAAACATCCCAAAATGCTGCCCATCTATGACATAATGTTCATATCCACGCACAAAGTCAGCTCCAAAACCAAGCCCTCCCCGATTAAAGTAATCCTGCCGAGCAGGAAATGAACTGCGCGCACGCACATTAGCTACCGTATAAAAATGATCGTTCCACTTAAAATAACGCGAATAATTGAGAACAGCCAAGAAAACATTAATATCATTAAATATTCCCATGCCCATTTTAGAGGCTTGTAATCGAAAGTAATTTCCTGCTAATGGATAGGCTTGAATATCGCGATGATCAGAAGTAAACACATAAGAAAGAAAAAAGTATTGCTGCCGAGTATTTCCATTCAAAAAATACTTAGGATTCATTTGAGAAATCGTATCAGCAATCGTATTATTATAATACGCTAATTGAAAGAAGTGGTTTTGGTGAATATCTTGCCGATGATTGACCGCCAACCCTGTTCGAAAACGTTTACGAGCATACTGATTATGCTCATACAATTGAAGCTGGTGATTTTGAGCAGTTACATCAATTTCTCGATTCAAGATATAAGAAATGAAAGGCGTCAAACCCGTTTTTTGCCGACGATTAATAGAAGGAATTTTATAAAACAATTCAAACTTGCGGGTATAACCAAATTGCGCTGTAAAAATCAACTCCTCTTTACGCCCTCTAAAATTTTCATGATCAAAACGAAAACCATACACTGTTCTACTAAAATCACGCTTTTTGCCCCCATCCGTTCCATTCCACCAAACATTAAAATTGCGATCCACCAATTCAAGCACAGGAACCGGGTAAATATACCAACGCTCTTCTACTAAAATATCAAAATCTATATGTTGCCCACTCTTTGCTTTTTGCTCAATTTTTACCTCATTAAAAAGCCCTGTATTATACACCTGATCTCGACTTTCTTTGAGTACAGCCTCCAAAGAAGCAAGCGACAAGGTATCACCAGACTTAAAATCTAATTCACGAAAAATAATAGGCAGTTTAGTACGCTTATTTCCAGAAACAGTAATATCATTGATAATTACATAATTAGCGTGTATAGTCGTATCGGTAGGAAAAGAAAAGGCAGAAAGATCAATGGCCTGCCCCAGAAAAATACTGATAAAAACAAGAAAAAACCTAATAGATGGAAATTCTAAGCAGTTAAAAAATGAGAAGTAATGATGAGTAGCTATCATAAGTGAAGATGAAATATAAAACACAAAGATAATCCAAAAACACCATTACTTATTTACTTGTTTGATTAAGCAGCTATCTTTACTAAACATTCAAATATTGCATCAAGGACTCTAAGCGATCTTGCATATCCTCCATATAACCCGTTTCGTGATAAAAGCCTTTTATTTTGTAACCATACCGTTCAAAAGTGGCACAAATAGACGTTAAATCAGAACGATTCGTTTTAATGGTCACATCAATCATCTGCGTATTTTCAGGATGCGACTTAATATATAAACTCATGATCTTTGTATCATTATACTCCACAATTTGCGCAATCTTAGTCAAACTATAATCCTTAATATGCATCTGCAAAATAACAATTCCCCCAGGCTCATGCAAGGCATTGATCGTCGTAAAATAATTCAATAAATCCTTAATCGTAATCGCTCCAATATAGTTTTCTTGTTCATCAAGCACAGGTATCATACTCAGCTGATGCTCATTAAGCAACTTCATAATATCATAAATATGAGCCGTTTCTTGCACAAATGGACGCGACATTTTTATATCAAGCTCAGAAATAGTCAACACAGGCTTATTCGAGTCAAGTATATCATATTCGGTAATAATCCCTAAATATTTATTGCCATTTACAACAGGAAAACATTGCACCCGAAATTCCTTAAACCAAACCATTGCCTTTTCCCCTTTATCCGTCAACTTCAATGGAGGAAGTTCTTTGTTAATTAATTTTTTAGCAATCATATTACATGTTTATTAGGAAATGAGTGGCAAACTAGCACAACTCATTCAATTTTAAAAAATACGGTACGGATAGGGCGTTAAGTATAAGTACTTAAACAAACATTAGCAAACAGTTACTTATATATAAGACCTGATAACTAACGATAGTTAAATCAATTATCAGACACAAATTCATTTTTGCCTAAAAGCTTGACCTTGAAATTAGTTTTTATTGTTATGTCCCAACTCACTTATCCATTCATCCCATCACTCAATTATCATGAGTAGTTGGGCGTGTCCTTGCGTAGGTCTTCCGAAACTGGCGGATTCGGTAGAGACGCAAGATTTTGCGTCTCTACCGAATCCGCCAGTTCCTCCATCCCTACTTCAGGTCGGGCTATTCGCTTGTAGTTGCTTCGTAGAACATATATTCGGCTACATCGCCTAGCAGTGTCTTCCTTCGTCAGCCCTGCTAGGCGAAGCCTCATAATAGGTCTACTTCACCAAGCTACCGCTACTATCCCTCACGCAAAGTCCCCTTTTCATAGAGAATTTAGGGGCGGATTTTGTACGAGGTACTACGAAAGTACGCTTACCACACATTCAAGATATAAATCTTCTACTATGAAATTATCACATTAATGTTAAAAACATAAAGCATGAATAGTGCTTAGTCAAGTAGCGAAGATAAGTGATTAATGAAAGAAGAAGTGTCATCCTCTAATTGCTTTATTGACAATACAATATAAGCTTTTTTAAAAAAATAATAATGAATAATCGTTAAACGATAAAAAAAAGGAAAATAAGATAAGTAGCATTTTGAAAAAATGATAATAGCTAATCATAAAGTATATCAGCTATTACAGTACAAAACGACCAGTTAAAATAAACAAGGTGAAATAGTCAAGCTTTTGTCATGGAATACGAGGAAAGTAAGTGAAAGGTTACTAAAACAACAAAAAAAATAAAAAATAGCCCCACTTTTCTTCTGAGGAATGATGGAAGAAAAGTAGGGAACAATAACACATCTTTTTAGGAATGAAGAGATGTTAGGCACACCTACCTAAGATAATGTCTCCAATAGTACTCAATAACTGTTTGAAAGATTGAATAACACTACCAATAGCTGGTAAGGCAGTATCTTGTAATTTACAATAAGCGGTTTCTGAAATTGGGCGGACATACTCATATACATACGAGGTTTGAGTAGTGACATCAGCAATTAGTTGTCCTTTTTCACTAAGATATAATACAACACTAAATCCGAAAGTAAGTAATAGTAGCCAAAAGGCAATGCCTAAGTATTTATTCATCGAGCCTATTTTGCGCGAATCAATAAAAAACTCTAAGGTACTAGCCAATACAAATAAAGCACCCAATACAAAAACAAATACCAGCAAAAATCCTAATAAAGGAGAAAAGTCGGCAGGAACTTTTAGTAGTCGCGTTAATATTTTAGCCACAATACTGCTAAACCGAAGAGCTAGGAAAATGGCAATAGCGAATTTACCAAAGGTAAGAATCGAATGAATAAAACCCGATTTAGCACCTTTGTAAACGCCATAAATCATAACCAGTAAAAAGGCAATATCAATTGGATTCATACGCCTGTATTTTGTAATAAATCCTAAAACCAAGAGGTTCTATGATTCCTAAATAATATGTGGTGTGTGAGGTTTGGCAAATACCAGATATAACAATGCATAGTAAGATAATTCTATGCGATTACTATGTGTAAACAATTATTTGTGAGATAGGGGATACTTACTCCTTCGTTTTACGATACACAAAGGAGTAAGTTTACTTTACTGTAACAAATTTTTAACCAATGATGAAATTACCTTGCCATCTGCCTGTCCAGCCATCTGTTTAGAGGCAATACCCATTACTTTTCCCATGTCTTTCATAGAACTAGCACCAGTATCAGCAATGATCTTCTCAATGTTGGCTTTAATGTCAGCTTCGTTTAATGGAGCAGGTAAATATTTTTCAATCACTGCTACTTCTTCTTGTTCTGTGGCAGCTAAGTCCGAACGATTTTGTTTTTCAAAAACAGCAATCGAATCTTTTCGTTGCTTTACCATTTTAGCTAAAATCTTTAATTCGGCAGCATCGTCTAAAGTTCCTGCACTTCCTGCTTCTGTTTTAGCGAGTAAAATAGCCGACTTTACGGCTCTTAATGCTCTTAACGCTGCTTTGTCTTTAGCTCGCATAGCAGCTTTGATGTCGTCATTGATTTTCTTTTCTAAACTCATCAGTACAAAAAATTAGGTAAATTATTGGTGTGAAAGTAATGGAAAAGTTCATCTACTTGATAAACCCTCCAAATTAAAAGCAAAAAGATGCCCAATTAGTTCAATTATGATGAATACTTAATGTGTTACCTAATTCCTTAAATTGCTTGATAATGTGGTGTAAATTTCCGTTCTTTATCTAATAATGTACTAAAATTAGAACATTAACTAACTAAAAAGAATCGTTAAATTTATCAAAAAAGTCATAAGTTCTATACAAATATACAAAACAATTAGTGCAATTTCCAGTAAACAATAATGTCCAAGTTATAATACTTCTATTTTACCACTATAAAATAACATATAATCTTGACTAGAAAAGAACAAATAAGACAAGTCGCGCAAAACATGTTTCGAGAAAAAGGATATGCGGCAACCTCTATGAGAGAATTGGCAGAAGCGGTTGGTATTGAAGCGGCTAGTTTATACAATCATATCAAATCGAAAGAAGAAATACTACAAGATATATGTTTTGGATTGGCAAATGATTTTTTCTCTGCACTAGACACTGTAAAGGATGCGGAGGTGCCTGCTGATGTGAAACTGACACAAGCGATTAATGTACATATAAAAGTTATTACTACTAATTTGGACGCTGCAGGCGTCTTTTTAACAGAGTGGCGTTTTTTGAGTGAGCCGCATTTAAGTAACTTTAAAAATATGCGTAACCGATATGAACGCGAATTCCAACGTATTGTATTGGAAGGTATTCGGCAGGGTATTTTTAAACCAACAGATGTAAAATTATATTGCTTATCGCTGTTTTCGGCTATGAATTGGATTTATCAATGGTATAAACCCAATGGCGAATTAAGTCCTAATGAGTTAGGAGAACGCTTTAGTTTAATGTTGTTGGATGGATTAAGAGTGTAACGAAGTAATTCTTCTCCTTTTTAATATAATCGAAGTAATTTAATCAATTCCTCTTTTTGGTCAATAGCAGCATTTACAAATTGACCATTTTTCCAGACTTTGGCTTGTGCATCTTTCTGATCATTTAATTGCCCATCTGAACCATAAAAAGATTCCTTGTAATAGGTAAGTAAGTCTAATATCCCATCGTTATTGAGGTCTGAGATAAGTGTTTTTATTTCTTTAACAGTATTGGTGTTTCTTTCAACTGTGCTTAGTATTTCATGAGCAATAAATTTTTGTTGTGTATTATCATATACATAAAGTACTATGTCATTAGTAGCACTAAGGAAACTGCCTCCTTGTCGAATAATATAGCCCGTATGTTTAGGAGAAATAGAAAAGGTAGAAATCGCATAAAAATTGCTGATGTCCGAGTTATTAATTCCCATATTATTTAATAAATAGTTCAAATGTGAGCTAATCCGTTTTCCTTCTAGTTTTTTATTCATATCCTTAGCTATGGGATCGCCTTTTGTCTTTGAGGCGGGGTCGTAAATGCCAACATTGAATATAAGAAAGTTTTCTTTTGTGAAATGAGCATCAAAACTTTGATAGTGAGAAATGGATGGATTTGGAGATTTGGGGATTGAGGGGTTATTGAGGGATTGAGAGGTTGAAGGGCTGAGGGGTTGTTGAGGGATTGAGGAATTGGGGGATTGAGGGGGTGTTGAGGGACTGAAGGATTGAGGAGTTGAGGGACTGAAGGATTGAGGTGTTGAAGGACTGAGGGCTTGAGGTGTTGAAGTATTGAAGGATTGAGGTGTTGAAGGACTGAGGGCTTGAGGTGTTGAAGTATTGAAGGA
>JAHDCM010000002.1:0-12454 GCA_020629895.1 Bacteroidota bacterium | reverse complement strand
TTGAGGTGTTGAAGGACTGAGGGCTTGAGGTGTTGAAGTATTGAAGGATTGAGGGGTTGTTGAAGGATTGCTAGGGGGCGTATAGCTAGATAAGTCAGTAGAGGTATTTCTACTATTATTGGTTGCTATATTATTAGTACTCGGTTTAGTTGGCGAAATATGATCAGTGATTACTTGTTGTGATGGAATAATAACAGTAGGAATGGGAGGCAGTGATGTTTGTTTGATACGATAGATAGAAGAAGTATAAAAGCCTGCTTTGTGAAGCTGTTGTACTACTTGTTCTACCTGTGTTTTGGTGTCGTACTTTCCGAGTAAGAAGGTCTTCTTTCCAAAGGCTTCATCAACCAATATATTGCCAAAATGACTAGCAACACCTATATAGGGGGCATCCTTTTCGTGATAATAGGTGCCTAAACGAATAATATAGGCTTCTTCTTTGGGTAGTTGTTCGGTAGGTGGAATAAGCTCTGAATTACCTGTTGTTGAATAGGTTTTTATAATTGGAGGGGTATTGGGAATAGAAAAATTATTTTGATGTGGATGGTTAATAATAGATGAATTAGTATTGATGGGAGTTGATGCACTGCTACTTACAGGTTGGTCTACAATCATAATTGCATCGTCTTTTAATCGTCTACTCACAAACGCTTCAGTATAGCCAAGTGCAAGGACTTTTTGTAAAATCTGTTTGGCTTGTTGTTCATCAGAATAGTAACCTATGACTACTCGTTTCAAACCTGTTTGGTCATCTTCTACATAAAGTTCACCAATGTCAAATAATTCGTCATAGTCGCCAGGGCTACCGTGATGAAAAGCGGCTATTTGAACATAGTAGGTAATTTCGGTGGATGAAATACTTGGACTAGTTACATTTTGGGCAAAGGTATTGGATGTATATATTCCTAATGAAAGAAATAAGTAAATAGTCAGTATGAAAAAGGATATTTTTTGTATCGTTTTCATGTAAATAAACTAAGTAACAAAATAGAAGGAAATAAAAGATACATAAAGTTACCAAGATAAATCTAAAAAATTGAAACAGGATTGTTTTATTTGAAAGTAGGTGGGGTAGAAACAGCCTAGCCGCTGTTAATTGTTGGATAAACCACCAGCGATGACGCTGGCGGCAACTCCGTCGGACGTTTATCGTAAATCGTTCCATCGTCTACCGCGTGAGGGATAGAGGCGGAATGTGGCGTAAGGAGGTGGCTAGTGAAGTAGGGAGTGCCGTAGGCTGAGCGGAGTGAGCGAAGACAAGGGACGACCATACTGAACAGCTACCGAGTAGCCAGATATTAGCCGAAAGCCCGACGTGTATAAAAAAACGCAGCCTTTTGTTGCTTGTAACCGCCAGCGAGTACGCTGGTGGATGCAAGTGGCAAAAGATTGCGTTTTTTTATACACGGCACGCCCAAAAAAAGATTTTACTTAGTAGTCTGTCCAGTTAATATTGTCAGGTTCTTTGAATCTTTTTTAGCCTGTACTTCGTTGTGAAGCCTCGTCAGAGCCTCCAGCTATGACTACGTTTCACGCCTTGTTCAGGCTAAAAAATCTTTCAAAGTTGACCCGACACTATTAACTAGAAAGACTACTTAGGACGGGTGTGACAACCTATCTAAGTAGTTGTTAGTTAGCAACAACTATTTATAATACGTAATAGAAGAGGGGAAATGTTGATCCATTCGTCTATCTACTAAAAATTGTAATTGATAGGCAAATTGTTTTTCTTTTCCATTGATAGGGTAGGTTTGGTATTCGTTGTCTCTCCAAATTTTTCCTACTAATACATCGCTCTTATAACCATCTTTACGTTCTACAATAATACGTTGTAGTAAGTCGGGGAAATGGTCGTTATTGAGGTAAGTGATGTATGTTTGGGTGTTTTGATATAGGTGATTGTTGGATAAGGAGCTAGTACTCAAATAATGGGTGCTAGTGAAGGTACGTGATCTGGTATTGAAAACGTATAGACGAATACTGTTTATTGTTTGTCCATTTTCTTCAACTAGATAGCCAATATGTTGGTGATCAATGACGTATTTACCAATCGCTTGATAATTTTTATAACCGTTATCTGCTAAAAGAAAATCGAATTCGTTTTTAGAGAGGTTAGCACTTTCACACTTTCTCATTGAATCGGCTACAAGAAAGCCATTTTGTCGAGACAATTCGTAGGTATAGTCGTGTGAGAAATGGTCATTAAATCGAATCCATTTATTATAACTACTGGCACTAGTAGTGCTAGTTTTTTTGTAAACAGTTGGTTTTGTTTTGGTAGCTGCAATAGCACGCTTATCATCTTGTCTAGTTTGCTTATTGCTAGTTGTTTTTTTGCTACTATTACTAACAAGATGTATTTCTTGCTTTTCCTTTTTAGGTAGGCTAACAGTTGTTGCTTTCTGTCCGAGGTCTACTTTTCTATTAATAGATGGATTCTTTTTACTGTTGTGACTACTCAGTTTATTGGGTTTGTAAGGCTTAATAAATGCGGTTTTATATCCGCGAGCGATTAATATACTGAGTGCTTGGCGAGCCGTAGCTATATTGGCAAAATTGCCTACCATCACTTTTTTTAACCCTTGTCCATTAGAGTAGTAAATCGGCCCGATATCGGATACATTTTTAATAGTGGGTTTGTAGGATTGACGATAAGCACCAATCTGAACGGTATATTTTCCTAGTGATTTATCAACACTCAAAGAATTAGGCGTTTTACTAGGTTCAGGGTTATTATACTTGCGAATAAATGCATCGGTATAGCCAAGTGAATGAATTGCCATCAATGCTTTTTTAGCATCACCTTGCGTGGTATAATCTCCTTTAAGTACGCGGGTGATACCATTTTGGGCATGGTCGGTTAGGAGTTTTCCTTGTACTGTTTGAAGCTGCTTAAAGTTATTTATTTTTAACTGTTTATAAGCTCCGATTTGAATACGGTAAAAAACCTGCTGTGCGCCTACTAACTGAGAAGAGAAGCAGACCAATGATATTAGTATAAATAGGGCAATGATACGTGATATAGGGTTCATTGTTCAACGATTTTGGGTCAGTAAAAGGGGTACTTTGGTATAAATGAGCAAGAACCTTTTCTACGATTTCATTGGTTAGTTTTGTTTTAAGAAATAGATACAGGTGTCTATTCTTTTGTATGAGTTGTTTTTTGCATTTGAATAGGGCGAAAAGCTATACTATTGAGGTGTGCTAATTAGTTAGTAGGTAAAGTTTGCTGATGAGAAAGGGAGTCTAGGATATTGTATTTGGTGCTAGGAGTTTTTCCAAAAGGAATTATATAACAAAATATAACCTAAATTGAACTTTTACCTATATATGCAAATATAACGATTCTCTAATTGTAAAACACAAAAAAGGGAAAAATAATTCACAGAAATGTCATTAAATTAAGCTGTGAGAGGACGGGAAATACTTGATGTATAAATGGTTAAGCTTGATTATAGAAAATGAAAAAAAAAGTAAAAATTAATATGAATCAAGCTTTTCGGGTTTTTTCTAGGACAATTCTTAGGCTAGTTTTGACAATTTCGCCCATTGTTTGGCATTTTAGGAAGAGTTTATTTTGATAGTGTTGACTTAATTCTTGTTTTAATTGTGTCACTTTTTTGTCAGGTGAGATGTGATCTTTAACCATTACATCAATTAGGTCTTTTAGGCGGTATCGAGAGGTTTTTATTCGATTAGCAATGAGGGCGCGTTCTTCTCGTTGGTACTGAAAAACGGTTTCGGCGGTCATGTATTTCATACATAATTCAACAAAAGGGAGGTTTTCTCTAAAGAATTGAGGGAGGTAGAGATTTTTTTTGCCTTCGTAGCATTGTTGGTCAAAATCAATTCCGCGAATACGATATTGCATGGCGTCGAAGTCGGGAGTAATATCAATGACGAAATTATAAGCTCGCATATCGCCAAGTAATTTTACAAAACAACGTTCATTGAATTTTACAAACTCCTTAGCAATACGTGTTTGGTTGGCGTTGTGTGCATGTAGGTGCTGAGAGATAAATTGATCACCTGGAATACCTGCGATATGTTCTTCAATGAGCGTATTGCGATCAGTAAGGTAAGTAATACGGTTGGGTGATAAGATATGTTCTAATTCTAGTCCATATATTCGAGATGCGTCGGCTATTTTGACATAAAAATAGTCATAATTATCATTGAAGTTATTGACAATTTTTACGCGAAAGGGGTTCGAATTTCCGAAGGAACAATAATCTACTCGATCTACATATAAGTGTTCCATGACTGAAATGTCTCCATTGGCTTTTAGCATAGCATAAATCATGGATAAGCCAGGATATATTTCTTGCATATCTAATTGGGAAAAATACACCGTTTCCCAAAGTGTATCATTTCCATTTTGGTCGATAAGTGGTATGGAGTGCGCATAGTGTGTCAGGTCGCTATATTGTACAGGCAGTTGCACATCACGCGAATACTGCCCTAAGTAACTTTTTAAAGAAGGATTAATAGGGTAAAAATCTTTCTTTTTAGAAATACTTACCTGTGTTTCTTGTTTAACATCTTTATGCATGAATTGTAATCATTAAAAGTCTAGTCCCATTGATAGATACCATATTGGTGTTGTTCGCGCACCACTATCTAGTCCCCAAGCAACATCTAGTTTCATGAAGTAGCCCAATAATTTGGTGCGAACCCCTGTTCCATATCCTGCTACAATTGGGTTACGGAAGTAGCGTACTGTGGTAACAACAGGAGGAGTTGCTTCTTCATTAGGTCCAACAACTCCACCTCCATCTACAACTACTGTGTTGAATTGATTTTCTTCATCAAAGGGAGATAATCCTAACCATGCTGTTCCCACATCAGCAAACGCAACTACCTGGAAGTTTTTGAAAAATTCGGAGCGTACAGGGGTTTGGAAGAGGTAAGTAAATAAGGGTACTCTTAACTCGCTATTGATGACCATATAACTACTACCATTACGAATGTTTTGTTGAAACCCTCGTAGGTTGGTTCCTAGTGATTGGAAAGCGTAATTTTGTGTTTGTGAAATGGGCGTTTCATTATTAAAGCGTCTGTTCGGATCGAATACCAGCCAGTTTTCTACTCCTCCCAAGTAATAGATCATTTTCTTACTTCCAAAGGAAAACGCTCCAGCAGCACGATTGGCCCATATAATTTGTCGATGTACTTTTTGATAATGTCGGAAGTCACCACCAATAATACCTAATAGTCCAGTATCTTTAAATTTGAAGTTGAAATTACGGTCATTAATTTCTCCATCAAATGGTTTGTGTATTTCTGCGTATATTTTGTAACGGGTACCATTTAAAATATTTAATCCGACATTGAGAGAGTTGTCATATACGTATTCTAATTTACCAAATAACCAGTTTTCTTGTTGTGGATTTAGTGCGAGGGAATTTATATCTTTTGCTAAGAAATTGATACGATCTCCGCGATAACCTATATGTCCTCTGAGGCTTGTATTGATATCGAATGGATAAATAAGAGAGGCTTGTAAATAATTGGTGATATTGCGCGCATCAGCACTAAATGGCTGTTGGTCGGGTACATTTATTTGGTATGTATTGCGAATAGATTTGCGGTAAAATAGGAGTTTCTTATCAAATCGCTTTTTTAGGGCCATGTATTCGATGAAATATTCGCCACCACCTAAACCGATAGAAGGGCGAAATCCACCAATAAGGCGATAATCTTCAAATAAATCAGTAATACCTACTTTGATTAATCCTCCTAAGTCAGGAGGGGAAAAGCTTCCGCCATTTAGGTTAAAACTTTCATATTGATTGAAGATAATGGTGTTATTAAGTTGTGCGGCTACTTGATCGATGCTAAACCTCAATTTATAGGTTCGCATTCTTCCAAACTTAAACCGTTTATTAGGAGCTTTTTTTAAGACTCCTGTTTTTACAGGGTCTGTATTATTAGCAGAAGTAATTGGTTGTGAATTGCCTATTTTACTAGTTGGATTAGCATTGAAGTAGTCGAATTCACTTTGGAAATAGTAATCCTCATTGTCCATTAGATAGGTCGAATCTGTTGGAGTCGCGGTTATTGCCTCTTCTACAATTACGGTATCCATTACTTCTTCAATTAAAGAAGGTATTTGTTCTTCGTTCTTTTTAGATGGTTTGTTTCTATTATTTCGTCTATTAGGTCTAACTGGAAGATTAACCTTTGACTTTTTTAACGGACTTATTTTTCCAGAGGCTAAATTTTCTAGCTGTTGTTGATAAGTGGTTTTGGGTGGAACAATTTTTTGGGTATTAGGTTCTGTAGGTAGTTTAGATTGTGTGATGTAGTAACGGCCATCTAGTAGGCTTAGTTGTACACTTTTACCTTTTTTAATGGCAATATCACTTTCTAATATATTATGGTCATAATTACTGATAGGGATTGTTTTGGCTATTGTTTTGTAATGATCAATATCAATAATGGTATCAATAATACCCATCGCTTGGAAGGTATCTAATGGATAGCTAGGATTGATTGCTAGGGAATCTGTAAAAAAAACTTTGCGGTCTGTTCGGATAAATAAGCTATCGAAATACGCTACTTGTCGATTTTGAATACCATTTTGGTCACTAATAAAGGAGATATGTGTACTATCATACTGTACAGGAAAATATTCATTAGCTAGAGGGGTATTACTTACTTGCACGAGACAGGGTTCTTCTTTTGCTAAATCATAAAAATAGATGTCATAATTGTCTAATGGGAGAATGGAGTCAATGCGGGCGGTAAATAAGGTGTCATTGAGGCGATTGGAAGCAAATAGAATCCCTTCTTGGTCTTTTAATCGAATGTATCGGGGTTGTATATCTGAAAAGAAATCGTTGGTTAGACGTGTAACTTTTGTATTGGGAATAGCATACATGAATAAGTCTAACTGCCCTCCTTTGACTGCTGATACGACTAGTTTCTTAGAGCTATTGGTAAAAGCAATATCTACAACTTGTTGAAATTTGGTAATTGGTTTGGTTTCTTTTTCTTCTTTTTCTAGGTCGTAGGTGAAAAGACGAATTTCATCTCTTTTTTCATATACAATTGCAATTTTACGACTTTTTCGATCCCAAGCGATAAGTGGATAAGCCTCTTTGATGGGGTTGTGGTGCGACTTGAATCCTGTTTTAAGAATCACCTTTTGTTTTCCTGACTTAATATCATATAAAAAAACCTTGTGCCGTCCTAGTTCATTGGTAGTATAGAGTATATGTTTGCCATTAGGGCTAATTTTTACTTCATCATATAAGATGCGTTTTTTCTGAATATTTTTCTTTGATTTGTGTAGGACATCATAATCCATTAAACTAACTCGTCCTTGGGCTTCTATATCATATACTTTTTGGTAGTAAGCATTAAACTCGTCTACGGTACTTTTTAATGTTCGACCCAATACAAATACAAACCCACTTTCAAGGCTTCTATTTACTCGTGTGATATATAGTAAATTAGGGATTGCATCTGGCCCATGCATTTGAGCGATGTAGTTCCATAGAGCATGTCCAGCGAAAGTGGCTTCAGATTCATTGAGGCGTTTAAATTTAGAGAGGCGATCCTGCTGGATGGCTTCGCGTAATTGGTCATCCAGTTCGGTACTCCATTCTTCACCAATATAAGATACCAGTCCACTAACAAACCAATTAGGTAAGTTTAATAAAACAGCATTTTGTAATACTTCTTGAATATTGCCTCCATACACCATTTTCTCTAACAAAACACGGGCAATTCCTTGTCTAATATCACGAGCTAAATGTTGATAATTCCCATCGAAGTGTATAAATACTTTATTGCCAATAATGCGCGTGACTCCACTTGTATTGGTTGCATCTATCCCTAGCCCCATATTGGTTTGTTTAAGGTCAGAGATATTGTGATAGACCATGATGTCTATACGGCTATTATTTTTAAATTCTAGGGTTGATTCTATATCAGGAAGGCTTTGTTCGGCCACCATAGTGGTGAACTTGGCTATATCTTGCCCCCCTTGATAAAAATAGGTGGTAAAGTTTTCGGATTCGAAATAGGACCATATAAAATCGTGATATTGTACTCTATTTTGTCCAAAATCAGTATTAAACCCTTGTCCTTTGGAGTTAGACATTCCTAAAAGTAAACAGGTATAACAGAGTAATAATAGCGATAGACGCTTTTTCATAAACAGAGATTTCGTCAATAATGAGAATAAATGTATCTTCCCCCTCACTAATCTACAAAAAAATAACGGAATTCGCATGGTACATGTTGCTTCATTCACTTTCAACCCCTTTCAGGAAAATACGTATATCTTATACGACGAAACGAAGGAAGGGGTTATTATTGATCCTGGTTGTTATACGGAAGAAGAACGAGAAGAGTTGACTCGGTTTATAAGTTCAGAAAAGATAAAACCTGTGAAACTACTCAATACACACTGTCATACTGATCATGTATTAGGTAATGCTTTTGTGGCTCGTACCTATCAGTTGGAACTAGAAATGCACAAAGGAGAAATTCCTGTTTTGCAAATGGCAGGTCAGTTTGGGATGATGATGGGTATTCAGATGGAGGCTTCTCCACAACCAAGTGTTTTTTTAGAGGAAGGAGACACGGTTACTTTTGGTAACGCTTCATTGAGCGTATTGTTTACACCTGGTCATTCTCCAGCTAGTATTTCTTTTTATAATGAAGCTGATGAGTTTGTGATAGCTGGAGATGTATTGTTTTTACAAAGTATAGGACGTACTGATTTGCCAGGGGGAGATACGAATACTTTGCTTGAAAGTATTCGTACGCAGCTTTTTCCACTAGGAGATGCGGTAAAGGTATATCCTGGTCATGGGCCTGCTACTACGATAGGATTTGAAAAAGTGAATAACCCATTTCTGAACCGTTGGTAGTAGAAAATACATAAAATATCCTATTACGATGAGGGCTTTCTCACATCGTTTGATATAATTTATAGGTCGTTTTTAGGGATAGGGGAAGTAAAAATGAAAAAGGAGTAAAATTAGGGCTAAATGCTTATAAGTATTAGTATTGAGCGGTTCTTGAGCTTCGTTGAACAGCTTGATAAACAACATCATGCATGCGTGTTCGCACATTGTCACGAATGAGTTTGCGATTACCACTGTCAGGATAAGTACGGTTAGATAAAAAGATAAACACGAGATTGTGTTGTGGGTCTGCCCAAGCACAAGTGCCTGTAAAGCCAGTATGTCCAAATGTTTTATAAGAGGCATATTTGCTCGCAGGAGAGCGATCAGGATTGTTCGTATCGGGTTTGTCGAAAGCTAAACCTCTACGATTTCCTTGTTTTTGCTTTGCTGTAAATTTTTGAATAGTACTAGGTTGAAAATACATCTGTCCGCCATAACTTCCTTCATTGAGTAACATTTGCATAATTGCTGCTAAATCGTGTGCATTACTAAATACACCAGCATGTCCTCCTACACCTCCTAACATTGCTGCTCCCATATCATGTACGTAGCCTTTGACAATTTGCCGTCTCCAAGAAGCGTCATTTTCGGTAGGGGGAATTCTACGAGGGCTAAATCGCTCATGTGGATTGTAGCCCATTGTGTGTAAGCCCATTGGAGCATAAAATTTGCGACTAACATACTGATCAAGGGGTTCACTAGCATAGTTTTCAATGATTTTTTTGAAGTAGTAATATCCCAAGTCGCTGTACTTGTATTCGCCTACATTAGGCAGTTCAGAATCATTGATTTTATTAAGCATCGTATTGGCATAATCATTACGAATGTACATATCTTGTGCTACGGGGGTAGAATGCGTACTCGAAGGGGAAGAGGTATAAATTCGATAACGATCTGCGATAGTTTCTTTATAAAACGGAATCCAACTTTTTAACCCTGATTCGTGAATCAACATATCTTTGATCATTAAGGATTGTTTATTTGTTCCGAGTACTTCGGGTAGATATTCATGTAGGCGACCATATAAGTTGAGTTGGTTTTTTTCATACATATCCATCAAGCCCAAAGCACTGGAGGTGATTTTGGTAATGGATGCCAAGTCATACAAATCGGAACTTTGAACAGGTACATTTTTCGAATAGGTATGATAACCATAGCTTTTTTCAAAAATTACATTTCCATCTTTGGCGACTAGTACTTGACAACCAGGGGTAGCACGATTTCGAATTGCTTCGTTTGCGATACGATCAATGGCAAGTAGATCTCTTGAGTCGATTCCAATTTCTTCAGGAATGGTATATTTGAGGCGGTTACTTCCACTTGTGAAAATGCCTTGCCCATATTGAAAACGTGGAGAAGAGCTAACGGGTAATACACCTCTAGCAGGAATAGCTCCAAATAGTACTTGTGCAGCAACACCTTGTGAAATATAGTTGTCTTCATAACCTACAAGTACTGTTTGTGAACGATCAAAGTTTTTGAGACTATAAGGACTACCAAAAACGACTAGTACTACATTGGTATGTTTTTCAAGACTACGAATAAGATTTAAGACCTTATTGTTTAGGCTATAATTTTTGGATGCCGACTTGCTCATATCATGAATACCAATAACAACGGTATTATAGCGTTTTAGGGCATCGAATTTTTGATTGTAACGCGTTTCGCTATCTGAAAATTTGATAGAATGGTGTTGAAAGTTCGCATATTTACCAAGTGTACGTTGAAATTCGGTAAGGGTAGAAGCACCTACACTAATAGATGCGAAGCTTTTTTGTTCTAATAGTCGGAAAGGAACCAATTCTAAGTCATTTCGAGCAAGGGTCATTGAGCTTTCAATCAAGCGTCTTTTTAATAGTTCAGCTTGTGGACTATTTAAGTCGTTCATTAAATTACTCATTTGAATTGGGCGATAGCTACTGAGACCTACTCGATGTTTGGCTCTTAAAATTTTACGAACTCGGTTGTCAATTTCGTACTGTGTGATTTCACCACGAGCGATAGCAGCCTTGATTTCTTTGATGGCATTACCAACATGTTGTGGGAATAATAAAATATCGTTTCCTGCTAAAAGTGCTTTTACATCAACGACTCCTGGCTGAAAGAAAGAGCTAACCCCTTTCATGTTTAGGGCATCGGTGAATACTAGTCCTTGATACCCCATGTCATTTTTTAGTAGATTGGTGACTACTTTTTTGGAGAGGGTTGTAGGCATTGCCATTGAAGAACCTGGTTTTACAGGTGTGTTGTCGAGTGCGGGAATAGCTAGGTGAGCGATCATCATTCCGCCAATATTTTCGTTGGCTAGCTGACGGAATGGGTAGAGTTCGATGTCATTGAGTCGTTGTTGACTATGACGAATAACTGGTAAGGTATAATGAGAATCGGAATTGGTATCACCATGACCAGGGAAATGCTTGGCACAAGCTAAAATGCCATTCATTTCCATGCCTTGCATATATGAGATGCCTTTTTCTGCTACATTGTATTTATCTTCTCCAAAAGAGCGATCATTGATAACAGGGTTATTGGCATTATTATTCACATCTACTACTGGAGCAAGATTGACATGAATGCCCATTCGACGACATTGGCGGGCGATTTCCATTCCCATATCGTAAATAAGGCGGTTGTCTTTGATTGCTCCTAGTGTTAGTTGTTTTGGAAACCGAGTGGTTCCTTTTAGGCGCATACTTAATCCCCATTCACCATCAATAGCTACGAGTAGGGGAGTGGTCGCTTGCGATTGATAGTAATTGGTAAGTTCCGCTTGTTTATTGGGAGTGCCTTGAAAAAAGATTAATCCACCAATATTATATTTACGCACCATGTACGAAATATTTTTTTTGTGGTCTTCTCCTTTGTTGGAGTAAGCAGCGACCATAAATAATTGTCCGATTCGTTGATCGGGAGTCATACTTTGTAGTTGTCCTTCGACCCAATCCATTTGCTGACAAAAATGATCTTCCCGTTCACTGCTTCTAAATTCGGGAGGATTACTTTCGGAGTTGATGGGTATCATGGAGGTGAGTAAGAAGAAAGGAAGTAGTACAAGTAAAATACGTAGCCATCTCATATAAAAAAGATTAAGAATGTTCAGTTAGTAAAGAAGAATAAATAACTAAGTCCATAATGCTGACTATCTTGTCGCTATTCATCGTTATAAAGCCTCGCCGATGCGCTGCATCGCCTACGTTTGACGCCTTGCCTAACAACAAGCTAGTGTCACATTATGGACTCATTTATTTTTTCATCTTTACTTATAATTTACGGATTATTTGAACCGTCTCCAAAAAAAATAAAGATATTAGGAGGGTTTTTGTGGGCTGAAAGCCTTGTGAGGTATGATTTTTAGTGCAAAAATCATTCCGCAAGTGCAGGCAAGCTTTGTAAATTGGAGAAATGCAATTTTTGTTACTTTAATAGGATAAAAAAAAGGGGAAATAGATTAATTAAAGGGTGACGATTTACGATAAAACGATGGACGATGAAACGATTCCGTCGGACGTTTAATCGTGAATCGTTCAAAC
>JAHDCM010000284.1 GCA_020629895.1 Bacteroidota bacterium | reverse complement strand
AGCCCTACGAAAGGACACGCCCAACGTTATTGATGATTGGAGCACTTATATTATTTCTTTTTGCTTGGATTGAGGTGTGCCTTTTCTTTTTGTTTGAGCTTGATAATTTCTTGTAACGGAAGGTTGAGCCATTGATTGTTGCGATAAGCTTTGATCTGAGCATTAATATATCCTTTGGCAACTGTTCGTAAGCGATAGTATTCGGCAAGGTTATAATCATTGAATGGCCCTCCAGCAAAGTATTGAAAATTGCCTTCTGGACTAGTTTCAATAGTCAACTCATTTTTGATTTCTCTTAGAAAATCACATTCTAAAGGAAGCGCGTGTGAAAATTCACCGACTACTACTCGAAATACAATCACATCCGATTTTAGGAAAAAAGGAATAGGAGTAGGGGTAGCCGTAGTGGTGCTATCTTGTTTTATTTGTTTAGTATCATCATCTTTCTTTTCTTCTTCCGGATCAACGATTTCTTCTTTGAGTGTTTCCTTTTCAGAAATAATCTCCTCTTTTTTCGATTCTACTTTTTCAGGATCAACGATTTCTTCTTTAGATATTTCCTTTTCAGCAATAATCTCCTCCTTTTTCGATTCTACTTTTTCAGGATCAACGATTTCTTCTTTAGATATTTCCTTTTCAGAAGTTGCTGTTTTATTTGTTGTGATAATTTCTTTATTAGGAAGAGGGATTTCCTTTTGAGGAGAAGGCGGTTCAACAGGTAGGGAGGTAGAGTGGGAGATAACAGGTGTTTTTTGGTAACTATCTGAAGAGATGCCAACAACTAGTTCTTTTTTGTCTGTATCGGCTTCAGGTAAAGGGCTTATAACTGTTCCTGATTTACCATTTTGTGTCCACGATGCTGTTGGTGTGGAAGGGGGATAAACGGTCGGATTATTGGCTGTTTTTGGGTGGCTAGGTGACACCGATTTATTGATAGATAATTGAGCAGTCGATTTATGAATAGTACTGACAGAGGTCACATCAGTAGCGGGAGTAGGCGTATTGGGTAATGCAAGCCTGTCTGTATCAACCTCTAAGGTGCTAGGAGGTCGATAGGATTGTATGCTTGTTTCTTTGTTATAAGTAGAAGAAATATAAGGTTGTTTGTACACACTACCTAAATCAAGAGGTGCTTGTGTACGAGAAGACTTGATGATTTTACTCATATTGTCATCAGCAATCTTGGCATTAGGTGATTTGTAAATAACTTTAGCCTTATTGGGGGAATTGGGAGAGGGAAGGGAAAAGAAAAAGGAAAAGACCCGATCTCTATCGTGATCTTTGGTTTCGAAGTGAGTGATTTCTGAAGAGACCTTACCATTAGACGCGAATAAACGATACTTTTGTCCTCGTTCTAATTGAAAAACAAAGTTTCCATCATCGCCTGTTTCAACCGTATCCTGAATGGCCAAAGTGCTATTAATCAACACAACTAAAGCCTCACTAAGTGGTTGCTTCTGTGAATCATCAACAACAATACCAATAGCATTGAGGTCTGACTTAAGCTGACCAATTGTGTGAAAAGGGAAGGTTAGGCATGATACAATAGTAGTTATGGTTAGTAGTAGTTTGTACATAACATATCCCAAACCTATTGCAACAAATTTCATACCAGAATTATTCTTATGTGTTGAGTGTGTAAAATCGGATAAAGCTATATAGGGAAAATAAGAATAGAAAAGGTAAAGCGGGTAGGACTTAAAGGTATTCAAAAACCATGCTAGACAATATTAATATAATAGAAAGTAGCTGTTTTTTGAAAAAAACAGTATGTCTATTAGTTTGGCAATCAAATTTTTGTAAAAAAATGGAGTGTTTATAAAATGTTATGGTAAAAAATGCCTATTTATAGATGCTTTTTCCACCAATACTGAAAGACAATGAACATCCAAATGATAGCAGCACTATCACCTGGATTTTTAGAAAATACCTGTTGTAGTAATTTCTGAACACCTGACCAATTAAATATACCCTGCTGTCTAATAAAGTCTTCACTAAGCCAGTCGTGAAGAATTTGGTCTTTGAGTTGATGACGAATCCATTTTAACATCGGTACATCAAAGCCTTTTTTAGGACGTTGATATAATTCGGGAGGTAAGATACTACGATAAGCGTCTTGTAATATCTTTTTTTTGTGTTGTGCGTCTATTTTGTAATGAGTGGGCAACTGAAAGGCAAAATTAACCAACTCATGATCCAAGAAAGGAGTACGTACTTCTAAGCTATTGGCCATACTCGCTATATCTGTTTTAAAAAGCATATCGCCTACCAATACCAATTGCATATCGGTATATAAAATATCTTCGAAGTGTTCACGATGATCCGCAAAAGCTTCTAAGAGGGCATCTTTACGCTCAAAATAAGCGGCTGAAAAGCCAGGTTGAACCAACAAATCGCGAATGGCGACCTCATTTTGTATCGCAGCCCATTGCCAATACCGTTCTTTGGGAGCTAACTGTAAGCCTTGTGAAAAACGGTTCACCTGTCTAAATATATTGCTAAATTTAGACGCACGAGATTGAGGCAACAATGGCCATAGTTCTTTTCCATGTTTCACAATCGAATTGACCAATCCTCCTTGCATGGCCCTATAAGCGGCTCCATGTTTATTATAACCCGCCAATAGTTCATCCCCTCCATCGCCCGATAAAGCTACCGTAACCTGCTGACGCGTGTGCTGGCACAAAATATAAAGCGGAATAATGGCTGTATCGGCAAAGGGTTCATCTACATAATCCAATATCTCAAACAAAACATTCGAAAAGTCATCACTATTAAGCGACAAAACGGTGTGCTGTGTTTGAAACTTTCGTGCAACCAATTCCGCGTATTCCGTCTCATCAAAATGAGGTTCATTTTTAAAACCAATCGAAAAGGTATTCAGGTGTGTTGTTTGTTGACTGGCAATAGCGGTAATGACAGAAGAGTCAATACCGCCACTCAAAAATATACCCAGTGGTACATCTGCAATCATGCGCCTTTGCACCGATTTTTCGAGTAGTTTGCGTAGCTGTTCTTGGGCAGCGTTATAAGATAGGGTGGTAGGGGCAGTAGGGCGGGGGATTTGGTAATAGCGTTTTTTTTGAATAGCTCCAGTACTCGAAATATCCCAATAAGTGCCAGGCGGTATTTTCTGAATATGTTCAAAGATAGACCAGGGGCTAGGAATGTAAGTCAATTGAAAGTAGTGCTGTATAGAAGCATGATCTAGCTTTTTGGGTAACTGATAGGCTAACATGGCCTTCATTTCAGAACCAAAAATAAGGCGATCGGCATCTTGGTACACTAAAAGGGGTTTGATGCCAATACGGTCTCTAGCAATGACCAAACGTTGGGTAAACTGATCGTAGATGGCAAATGCAAAAAAACCGTTTAGCTGTTCTAGGATCGCAAGATCCCATTCTATAAACCCTTTGAGTAAGACTTCGGTATCTCCACTGGTTTCGAATTGATGACCTTTGTCGATAAGGCGTTTTCGAATCGACTGGAAATTGTAAATTTCGCCATTAAAAATAAGCGTGTACCGCTTCGAGACATCTGAAAAGGGTTGATGGGAAGCGGCACTAGTATCTAAGATAGATAAACGTGCATGCCCTAATGCGACCTTTTCGTTTTGGTAAATGGCTTGATGATCAGGGCCACGTTTTCCTAAAGTAGCGAGTGCCACATCTACGAATGGAAGCGAAGCACGTCCTTTTTCTGTAAACGCAATAATGCCAGTAATACCACACATATACGATTGCTTGGCAGCAGCCTCTAAATATTGCTGCTGTACGGGTTATTGATATTGGGTTATTGATTCTCCTTTTCTTCTCCTATCTTTGGCAAAATTTTTAGGTTTGGAGCTACTGCTCATCATTATATATGGCAGCATTGTCACCTTTGGCATTTACCACTTATCCTTTTTCAAACATACAGGAGTGGGTAGTACATGGATTACCGCTAATTTTTGGTTAAAAATAGGCGTTGGCTTACTATATGGATACGTTCACCAACATTACTATAATGGAGCTGATACTTACGCCTACCTCAAAATGGCAAATCTCATCTACGAAAGTCTATATGAAAACCCACTACATTATCTACAACTCACCTTTGGCCCGAATGGAGGAACTCCACCCGCACACCTCGCAGATATAGTTAGTCAAATAGGGCCGTGGAACGATACTAAGACCTACGCTATGTTTCGAATCAATGCCATCATTCGCCTATTTTCAGGGGGGTATTATAGCGTTCATGCACTCGTCTTCAACTTACTTGCTATTATTGGGCTAACAGGCATTTATAAAACATTTCTGCACTATATACCCCATGCACACAAGCGATTATTTTTTTTAGTATTCCTCTTACCATCCATTTTATTTTGGGGGTCAGGCGTACACAAAGAAGCCCTAAATTTATGCTGTTTAGGCATCATTTTCTACCTATCTATCCGCTTTTTTCAAGCCCCCAAACAACAATTCCTTCAATTGATAGGAGTTAGTATCACCCTGCTTATACTCCTGCTAATTCGTCCACACCTATGCTTACTATTGGTTCCTGCCCTGTTGGCATGGTACTGGACACATTTCCGACCAGCTTACGCTTTCCTCAAATATATCGTCATATATGCGATCAGTATCACCGCTGTTGTCTTGCTAGGACAATGGAAACCATCACTCAATTTTTTTGCCCTCATTGCTTACATTCAATACGTATATGTTGTCTACGAATCTGGAAGTAGTGACATTCCCCTAGCCCTTATGGAACCCAATTTACTAGGCACACTAAAAATACTTCCACAAGCATTTTTCAATACCCTATTACGCCCCACTTGGAGCGATAGTACCAACTGGCTCAAAGGATTAGCCGCACTAGAAATGCTAGGCATCTGGTGCTTCATATTCTTTTCAATAAGAAAAATCCTACAATCTCCCAATCCCTCAATCCCTCATTCCCCCAACTCTTGGCTCTACTTCTGCCTTTTCTTTGGACTCTCCTACATCTTATTTATGGGGTTGATGGTTGCCAATTTAGGAGCTATTGTGCGTTATCGTTCCATCGGATTACTTTTTTTAGTTGGTTTTTTTGTTGGGCGTGTCCTTTTTTTGCCTCGCCTGTCAATGCGTGAATGCATCGACAGGCACGAGACAAAAAAAGGTCGGGCTATCCGTTTGTAGTTGGCTTCTACCTGCTAGTTCAGCATTAGTCCTAGCAGTGTCTTCCTTCGTCAGCCCTGCTAGTCCTTGCTTCACATAGCAGCTACTTCGCCAAGCTACCACTACTATCCCTCACGCG
>JAHDCM010000283.1 GCA_020629895.1 Bacteroidota bacterium | reverse complement strand
TTAGTGGTGGAGTAATTCTTGGTGAACGAACTCATCTACCCAGACTTTGTTATCGGGTGTAATTTGAGCGAGAACGACTTTTTGGATCTCATTGGCTAGGAGTGGATCGTAATCGGTTTCGACTTTTATATAATTGTCGGTAAAGCCATGCATTTTATCGTTGTCGTTTTCGGCTTCAAACAGGACGGGACGGGTTTGTTGTAGATATTGTTCGTAGAAGAAACGGCGTTTTTTCTCGGAGAGGATGCGCAACATTTTGCTGCGTTTACGACGCTCTTGTAAAGGAACAACTGGCTCTATGCCAAGTGCTTGTGTATTGGCGCGCTCGGAATAGGTGAAGACGTGCAGGTAAGAAACATCTAGCTGGTTTAGAAATTCGTAGGTTTCGAGAAAATCGGCTTCTGACTCGCTTGGAAAACCGACAATGACATCTACTCCGATGCAGCAATGTGGCATGAGCGTTTTGATTTTTTGGACGCGATTGACGTATAAATCGCGTTTGTATCGACGCCGCATCAGTTGTAAAAGACGCGGGCTTCCTGATTGGAGTGGAATGTGAAAATGCGGCATAAATCGCTTAGATTGTGCGACAAATTCGATGACTTCATCTTTTAGTAGATTGGGTTCTATTGAGGAGATGCGAATACGTTCGATAGGCACTTCATCGAGGGCTTTGATGAGGTCGATAAACTTGACTTCTCGATCTGTCCCATCATTCATACGGCGGCCATAGTCACCAATATTTACACCTGTTAATACAATTTCTTTGATACCCATTTGGGCAATTTGATGGGCATTTTGAACAACATTATCAATGGCGTCACTACGGCTTTTGCCACGCGCTAGTGGAATGGTGCAAAAAGAGCAGTTATAATCGCATCCGTCTTGTACTTTGAGGAAAGAACGCGTGCGGTCGCCTGCTGAAAAGGCATCTACAAAAAAGTTGGCATCTTCTACATTTCCAGCTATTACCTGCCCTTTTGTTTGGGAAGGAAGGTTTTGTAGGTGATGAACGATATTAAATTTTTCGGCAGCCCCTAGTACTAAACTCACCCCTGGAATATTGGCAATTTCGGTGGGTTTGAGTTGGGCATAGCATCCCACTACAACGACTTGTGCATGCGGCGCATGTTTGAGTGCTTGTCGTACTACTTTTGCGCATTTTTTATCGGCATTGTCGGTAACAGAACAGGTGTTAATGACATATATATCTGCACCTTGCTGGAAAGGAACTTGTTCGAAACCATTTTCTCGCATCATACGTCCGATAGAAGAGGTTTCTGAATAATTTAATTTACATCCCAATGTGTAGAAAGCAACCTTTTGCTCGTTCATAGTGTCTTGATTCTAGGAGGATGTGGTCGAGATGTGTTTAATTATCCCGATAATATCCGTTATAAATCGTTTTTTTCCTTAATTTTGTCACTCCTGTAACATCTGATTCATACATCCGTAATTTCTACGTCATACAAAGGTACGTCAATTTTGCCTTTGTTTGCAAATAACAGTGACTATTAGCATGAAGCTACCCCTCTATATAACCTTCTCTTTGATCTTGTTTTGTTGTGGTGTACTACTGTCATTTAGTGCTTGTGATCAGGAGGAGCCAATACCAGCTTACCTTCATATAGATACCGCTTATTTAAATACACAATTTATGGAAGAAGGCAGTGCGTCTCATAAGATTCGCAATGCTTGGGTATTTGTGAATGACCAATCGGTTGGAGCTTATGAGTTGCCGGCTGTCCTTCCTATTTTGGCTGATGGATCGACTAAGATTTCGGTGCAAGCGGGCATTGCAAATAATGGTATTTTTAGTACGCGCAAGGTGTATCCGTTTTATAGTAATGCGAGTACGATTATGTCGGTAACACCTGGTGAAGATGTAAACTATTCGCCAACTTTTGCATACCAAAGTGAGACTATTTTTGAGATGGTTGCTGATTTTGATTTTGCCAATGTTTTTGAGGAAACATCTGGTAGAGCGACTTTGCAAATGGTGAATGCCCCTGATTTGGTATTTGAGGGGGAGCGATCTGCCCATATTGAATTGCACGAAACAGACACGCTTTTTAGTATTCAATCACTTGATTTATATCGACTTCCGACTACCATTAACTTTGATTCTTATCTGGAGTTGGACTATCGTTGTACGGCTCCTTTTGATGTGTATTTGGAGGCTTATACGCCTACTTCTAGTGCAGGTATTCAGAGTCGTTTGCTCACCATTAATAAAAAAGAAAATTGGAATAAGATATATATCGATCTCAACCAAACGGTTCAGGCATTTGGATCAGAAAATTACAATTTTTTTCGAGTAGTGTTCAAAGGTGTTCTCCCAGCCAATCAAACGCAAGCATTGTATTATTGGGATAATGTTAAACTCTTGCACAATTAGACATGAAGGAAGTAAAACGCATCGGCTTGTTTGTATATATCATGTCGGATTACATTTCCGCCTTGATTGCTTGGTTTTTACTATTTACGTATCGTAAAATTGTTCTTGAAAAAGTGGCTTTTAGTTGGTCTATTTTTCAAGATGCTAATTTATTGTTGGGAATAGTGATCATTCCTCTATTTTGGTTAGTCTTACATTTTATTTCGGGTAGTTATACTGATATTTATCGAAAATCGCGCATTTCAGAATTATATCGCACGCTCATTATTACCTTTATTGGTAGTTTTATTTTGTTTTTTGCTGTTTTGCTGGATGATGTCGTGTATGATTATACGAGTTACTATCGCTCCTTTGTGGTGTTGTTTTCTTTGCAATTGACGACGACTATTATTGGTCGCCTTTCTATTTTGTCTACGGCTAAACGACAATTGGAAATTAATGCGGTAGGCTATAATACCTTAGTGGTGGGTGGTAATGGTAATGCGATTAAGTTGTATGAGGAAATTTTGGGGCAAGAGCGTTCATTGGGTTATCGGTTTATTGGCTTTGTGGAAGCCGATAAGATGAGTAGAAATAATTTGGGGCAGTATGTACCAAGTTTGGGTACGGTTCAAGACTTGCCGCGCATTATTAAGAAGTATAAAATTGATGAGGTGATTATCGCTATTGAAACGAGTGAGCATCCTCAAATTAATGCGATTATCAATTTACTAGCCGAGGAAACGGAAGTGGTGATCAAGATTATTCCAGACATGTATGATATTTTGGCGGGATCGGTAAAGATGAACCATGTTATGGGTGCTGTTTTGATTGAAATTAATCCAATGTTGATGCCTCAGTGGCAGAAAATTTTGAAGCGTGGTATAGATATTATTGCCTCTTCTTTTGTATTACTTTTATTGAGTCCACTGTATTTATTTTTAGCGATTAAGGTTAAATTATCTTCTCCAGGCCCTATTTTTTACCATCAAGAACGGGTAGGAAAAGGTAATAAGCCCTTTACTATTATCAAGTATCGGTCGATGTTTATTGACGCCGAAAAACACGGCCCACAATTGTCTAGTAAAGCTGACCCTCGTATTACACCCTGGGGGAGTATTATGCGCAAATATCGCTTGGATGAAATTCCCCAGTTTTATAATGTACTGAAAGGAGAAATGTCTTTGGTAGGTCCGCGTCCTGAACGTCAATTCTATATCGACCGTATTACTCAAGAGGCTCCTGCGTACCGTCATTTGTTGAAGGTACAACCTGGTATTACTTCTTGGGGAATGGTGAAGTTTGGCTATGCAGAGAATGTATCAGAAATGATTCAGCGAATGCGTTACGATTTATTGTACTTGGAGAATATGTCGCTGGCAATTGATTTTAAGATTATGATTTATACGGTGTTGATTTTATTTAGAGGGGAGGGAAAATAAATGATGTGTGAGGTGTGATTACAGCACAAGGCATTGCCCCTACTGATAACTTTTTATTGGGCAAGCACAAGGCATTGCCCCTACTGATAACTTTTTATTGGGCAAGCACAAGGCATTGCCCCTACTGATAACTTTTTTTTTCCTTCCATGAACCTTTTCTCTCCACAAGGTGTATGACCTTTCGAAACTGCTTCTTTGCTATTCCTTACGCAGTTTATAAGCTACTAAAACACATAATGATTACTGTGAGTAATACCTACATCAATCAATCTGACGAAGCACTTATGGAATTGGTCAAAGCGGGCGACACACCTGCTTTTGACGAATTGTATCGACGATATAGTAAGAAAATGGTGAATTATTTTTACCGCATGTTGGGCAAAGATGCCGAGAAGGCTCAAGATTTCCTGCAAGACTTGTTTATGAAGGTCGTAGAAAAGCCTTATTTGTTTAAGGAAGGGAAGCGGTTTTCTACTTGGCTATTTACCATTGCTAGTAATATGTGCAAAAATGAGTACCGACGCATCAAAGTACGGGTGAATGGAGACCCTTATATTGGAGATTTTAATGTCACTGCCAATGATGTTGTACTTCCTAAAATTGATCAAGAATTAGATCACAAACAATTTAAGAAGCTACTATACGAAGAAGTTGCCAAGCTAGACCCCAATAAACGGGAAACGTTTTTATTGAGATACCAAGAGCATTTGTCGATTAAAGAAATTAGTCAGATTTTGCAATGCTCGGAAGGGACTATAAAATCACGGTTATTTTATACCACTAAAAAATTGGCTGAGAAATTACGCATTTTTAAGCCCTCTAAAAAAGAAAATGAAGTATTGCGGGAATAATACAACTTCATTGTAAGTCATACGCATAACGTTTCTTTTTCTTTTTTACAACCAACTATACGAAATCAATATATCATGTCTAATAGCAATAAATTTAACTGGACAATTTTGGATATAGAACCTATGTTGCTGTCAAAACCTTTGACAGACCTCACCCCTGAAGAGATGCAGTTTTTACAGCAACATCTTGGGTCTTGGGAGCAAATCAAGGCTTATCATCAGTTTTTAAGCATGAACCATTCGTGCATGGATGCGCAAGACTATCCAGAAATTGAACCTGATCCAATGATTCAACAACGCCTACGACGTAAATTGAAACCTCAAAAAACGTATCGCAATGGCTTTGAGTCTATTGGCGTGGCTCTGTGGGGATTATTTAAGGTCAGTAGTCCATTACAAACAGGAATGGTAGCAGCGATGTTGGCGGTTTGCTTTTGGATGAATAGTACAGTGAATGATTTTAACAGCCCGCATTCTGTATTTGCGAATGATAGTTTAACCATGCAATCAGCTGGCGTAGATTCCTCTGTCTTTTTCAATCGCACGAATACACATGACAGTATGAGTGATTCAGCTTATCAATGGAAACATAACAACCAAGCCGATAGTTTTTT
>JAHDCM010000282.1 GCA_020629895.1 Bacteroidota bacterium | reverse complement strand
CTAGTGAGGTAAGGTAAATTGCGGCACGCCCAAATAAAAAAATAAACATCTTGCTAAGAATCGTGTTATATAAGCCTATAAACTCTTTGTTTGATTAATGAATTTAAATATTTGTACGATGCGCTATTCCACTTCCATTTTTATCTTCACTATACTCTTATTATTTCTTTATACTGCTTGCGATAAAATAGATGCCCAAGAAAGTGTAGAGAAAGAGCAAGAAACAAGAGGGCATGATATCAAAGTTTTTAACGATGCACCAATTACTTCAAAGGAGCGAGTCGCATTTACGTTTGGAAATACGGCTAATAAAGAGGAAGTAGCTACTAATTTGCAATTAACCTATCAACCCGTTGGTGTTTGTGTAGCAGCGGGAGGCAGCACACTTAATTGGTCGCTTACCAAAAGATATGATGATGGAGAACCTGTGGAAACGTCTTGCATCTCAAATCCTTATAATATTGTATTAGGTGAAAATATAAGCTATGAGTTTGTAATGACAGCTATCTGTGAGCGAGCTACGTCCATTGCATTTGATTTACGAGTAGAAGATGGAGAATTGGTGATTTTGGATGGGATAGTAGGAGAAATTGCAGGTGCAGAACGGGAAAGAGGAACAGGTATAGATAATGCTTCTAGTGCTGTACTAGGTGTGTTTCTGCCATAGCTTTTTACTTTTCCGTATTTCGTTCTGCCCGAATTTTTGCCACCAGTTCTTGCAACTCCCACGCATCTTCAATCCGATGATTACCAATGCGCGTGCGTCGCAAAGCAGTCAAATAAGCTCCATTGTTTAGAGCTTTACCAAAATCGTGGGCGAGCGAGCGAATATAGGTGCCTTTACTACACACCACCCGAAAATCAACTTCAGGAAGCGCGATTCGCGTAATTTCAAAAATATCAATTTTAACCATCCGTTTTTTCGGTTCCACTTTTTTACCTGCCCTTGCCAGTTCATACATTGGTTTGCCACCTACTTTTAAGGCAGAATAGATCGGAGCTGTTTGCTCAAACTCACCAATAAAAGGCTGTGTAGCCGTATGGATGGCCGCCTCAGTAATTCCACTAATATCAAAGGTTTGATCGGGTTGGGTTTCTTTATCGAAGGAAGGGGTGGTGAGACCAAGTGTAAAGGTGCCTGTATATTCCTTTTCTTGTCCCATCAATGTATTGATGGTTTTGGTGGCTTTTCCCGTACACAAAATCAACAAACCTGTCGCCAAAGGATCAAGCGTACCCGCATGACCTACTTTTTTGATACGAATGGCATTCCGCACTTTTTTGACAACATCAAAAGAAGTCCATTCGTAAGGTTTGTCAATGAGAAGGGTCTCACCAGCAATGAAATCAAACATAGGTAATGTATTTTGATGTGTGTGTAGGTCGTATTTAATACTTGAAAATTTGCTTTCTGGACGGGAATTTATTCTTTCCTCTTTACTAAACAATATCATCCAAATACCTAAAGTCAGCAGGCACGACCTTCGAAATACCTTGTTCTTCCATTACCACCCCATAAATAGTGTCTACCGAAGCCATCGTATTTTTGTTGTGGGTAACGATAATAAACTGCGAATTTTCAGAAAATTGGCGAATAATGCCTGTAAATTTACTGACATTATGGTCATCTAAAGGCGCATCTACCTCATCTAATATACAGAAAGGGGCAGGTTTTAGGAGGTAGAGCGAGAAAATGAGTGCTAGTGCGGTCAGTGACTTTTCTCCACCTGATAATTGATTGATCGTTTGGGGACGTTTCCCTTTGGGTTTTGCGACAATATCAATAGATGATTCTAAAGGATTTTCTGGATCAGTCAAAAACAAATCACATTGGTCACCTTCCCGAAACAAAGATTGGAAGACTTGGATAAAATGCTCGCGTGCCTTCGTAAAAGCATCCATAAATTTGACCGTTGCCGTTTCTTCAATTTCCTTAATAGTTGTCAGTAAGGTTTCTTTTGCCTTTAATATATCATCTCGCTGTTCGACAATATTATCATACCGCGTTTTCATTTCCTCATAAGCTTCTACCGCAAAAGGGTTGATTTCTCCAAAGCGGTCAATTTGTCCCTTCAACTTTGCCACCTTTGCTTCCAATGTCGGTTTGTCCCATTCTTCTGAAGGATCATTATCAATAATATCGTTGATGTCCACTTTAAACTCAATATGAAGTCGCTCTTTTAGAGAGAGGAGGGTAATTTGTAATTGGTTTTTCTTTTCTCTGACTTCACTCAATAACTGATCAACCTGCTCGCGATTTTTCGTCTGAATACGGATATTCTTTTCCAGTTTATCTAAATTGCCACGCTCTTCATAATAGCGTGTTTCTACGGCAGATAATTGTTGTTCTTTTTTCTCTTTTTCGATATACAAACTAGCCAATTCGTCGCCACTATGTTGAAGATTCCCTTCAATATCCTTTAATTTTTGCTGCGTATCTTCGAGTGTTACTTGGTTATTATTGAGTTGTTCTTTGGTTTGCTCAAGTTGGTTATTTTTAAAGGTAATATTTTGTAGGATACTTTGAATGCGATTTTGTTGCTTGTGATAGGCAATGTTTTTTTCATTAAACGACTGGTTCGCATCTCGCAAATTACCCGCTATTTCTTGAAATTGTTGATCTGCTTTTGTTTTTTCTTTTGCGAGTTCTTCGCGTTGTTGATTGAGTTGGTCAAAGGTAATGTTCAACACTTTAATTTCCTGATCCAATTCCTTCACCCGATCTGCCAAGTTACTTTCTTTGTGTTCACTTTCCTTAATAAACGATTGTGAGTTTTCAATCTTTAATTGGTAAGACAGTAACTTTTGTTTGAGTTTATCTACTTTTTGTTGGTGATTATGAATATACTTGGTCTTCTGCTTTAAGTTGCGTTGGTTTTGTTGAAGGTCTGTTTGTTGTTGCTTTTGAGCTGTTCTTAACTCATCCACCTTTTTACTTTGTTGCTCAATCGCTTTTTCGAGTTTTTGAAGATGTTGCCGTCTTCCAATTCGCTTTCCTTCATAAGCACCTACCGAGCCACCTGTTAGCGTAGAGCGTTGACGTACATACTTGCCATTTTTGCTAATAAAAATAGAGCCATTTTCTTGCTCTTTCTTAGGATCAAAAGTACCATTAACGATATACACATCTTTTAGCAGATGCTGCATTAAGGCTTGGTGTGTGTCCTCTACACGAATAATATCAACTGCTGCTACTGCATCGGGATAAGTGGATGGAGTAGGGGATGCGTTTTGCTTAAATTCATTGAGGATAAAAAAGTTGGCTTTTCCTTTTTCGGCTTTGTCAAGTAAATGAATGGCAGCAACAGCCTCATCTACATTTTCTACTACATAATTATTGAGGTAAGGCTTTAAGTAGTTTTCAATCGCCAATTTATACGCTTCTTCACAATTCAGTACATCCAGTAAAAGAGGCGCATTATTAGACCATTGTTGGTTATTTTTTTGAAGATACTTTACCGAATCAGGAAAGCCTTCCAAGCTATCGACCAAACTTTTGGTGAGTTTAAATTCGTTGCGGTCGGCATCCAACTGTCGATTAAGATCACTAAGCTTTTGGCGATTTTCATTAATACTACCTTCCAAATTAGTAATCGCTTTGCGTATCTGCTCCTCTTCTTGGCGCATAGTCTGTAAATGCTCATTTGCCTCTTGACTTTCAAGTTCCGCTTTTTTGGCATCAACACTTAGTAACTCTAACTCTTCTTGTCGCGACTCAAATCGCAATTTATTTTCTTTAATTTCTCGATCCAAGCTATTGCGATGTGTCCGCTTAATGGCAATATTTTTTTCTTGGTCAAAAAGCTGTCGCTCCAATTGGCGATACTGACGTTCTAGCTCATTAAGTTGTTGGCGAAAAGTGTTGTGTTTTTCTCGTGCCGAAGCCACACTATCCTTAAACCCGCCTAGTTCTTCCATCATCTTAGCACTTGCCTCATCTTCTCCTTTCTGATCCCACTTTAAATACTCCAATTCCTTTTCCAAACTGGCAGTCAATTCGCGTGCAATACCAATTTGCTTACTCAATGAATCTTTTTGTTCTCGTAAAAAACGAATATTTTGGTTAAGAAGGTTTTTGTTATTTTCAGCAGTATTAAGCCTACTGACATGTTCATTCAAACCCTTTTGCAATACTGCCAATTCTTGTTCTACCGTAACGATTCCCGTTTTTTTGCGTTCTAGGTCAGCTTCGAGTTGAGTAATTGCTGTTTGTAAAGCCATTTTCCGATCACTTTCCTCTTCTTCTCGTCGCTTCAACGATTTGAAATTGGTTTTGTGGCTTTGCAGATTATGCACCGCCAACTCAATACTCAAATCTTTATACTGTTCTTTAATGCGATTATAACGTTGCGCTCGTTTTGCCTGTCGTTCTAAGGTTTTTAAATTTCCTTCAATTTCAAATAGTAAGTCCTCTACACGAGATAGGTCGGCATCTGTTGACTTTAGTTTGTTAAGTGTTTGCTTCTTACGAATTTTAAACTTAGAAATACCCGCAGCTTGTTCAAATAAACGACGACGAGAATGATCTTTATTATTCAAAATCTCGTCGATCATTTTCAACTCAATAATCGCATACGAATCGCTACTGACACCAGTATCCATAAATAAATTATGAATATCCTTCAAGCGACATTTTACATTATTTAAGCGATATTCACTATCGCCAGTTCGGTAGTATATACGAGAAATAGTAACCGTACTAAATTCGGTAGGAAGGAGGTTGCGCGTGTTTTCGAAGGTAAGTGATACTTCTGCACGACCAGAAGCTTTACGTTTGTTAGTTCCATTAAAGATAAGGTTATCCATTTTTGCTGAACGCAGATTCTTACTACGCGTTTCTCCCAATACCCATCGAATAGCATCGACCGTATTAGATTTACCACAGCCATTCGGACCCACAATCCCAGTCATATTCTGATCGAAATGGAGTACCGTCTTATCAGCAAAGCTTTTAAATCCTTTAAGTTCTAATGTTTTTAAACGCACAGACTAAAACTATTTAGATGATGAACGCAATGTGTGTCTGTTAACCCTAATCTCTCTTGGTGTTCGCTGCGTTCCCAAAACGGACTGCGAAGATAATTAATAATTATCGAACAAAGTGATGTTATGAAATAATCTTAACTAAAAAATGAATACTTGACTAGGGATAGAGATATGAGGGTTTTTTTAGTAAAAAGTAAGATAATTATTTTTGTGCTTTTAAAATTAGCAAATTTGCTTGGTTTTTGCAATAAGTAAGGAAAGATTCTTCAAAAAATGACACACATACTAACGATTTAATAAATAGATTGTAAATTAGGGGAATGCTTTAATAATAATGTATAAGTAGCATGTT
>JAHDCM010000281.1 GCA_020629895.1 Bacteroidota bacterium | reverse complement strand
TGGGGCATCGCCCTATCTCACACAATCATCCAGCCATGCAAGTTATCACTTCTCCCGCCCCACTCCACATCACCTCCACCTCTATCTTCCTAGCTGGCAGCATCGAACAAGACAAAGCCGAAAACTGGCAAGACTATCTCATTCGCAAACTAGCCGATACAAACCTCACGCTCCTCAATCCACGACGCGCAAGCTGGGATGCCTCTTGGATACAAAGCATCGAAAATGAACAATTTCGAGGGCAAGTAGAATGGGAATTAACCGCCTTAGAATTGGCTGATTATATTGTCATTTACTTCGATCCTAGTACAAAATCACCTATTAGCCTCCTAGAGTTGGGCTTATTTGCTCGCACTGGCAAGGTAACCGTTTGTTGCCCCGAAGGCTTTTGGCGAAAAGGAAATATAGATATTGTGTGTCAGCGTTATGGGATTCCGCAAGTGGGGAGTTTGGAGGAATTGTTGGATATTATGCGACTAAAATCCTAACTCCTCCAAGCTTACTCCATGCCCTACTCTTTCCTTTCCATTCTCATCAAATAAGCGAAAAACAACCTCCACTGGTGTTGCCTCCCAATCAATTTCAATCATTCCAAAATTGTGACTCCTTACAACCTCGCCTACTCGGTATTGATTCGGTTCTGTACTGCCCCAACTTTTGTTAATACCACTAGCAGTCGCATCATAAATCGGGTATAAATTAGCAGGTTCTCGTTTTGATAACTCTGCCCAATGTACATCACCCGAAATAAAGACGACACCATTTGCTTGTGTAGCACGAATCAAATCAAACATTTTTTCTTGTTCAAGCGGCACATTCGTCCATGATTCATAACCATTGTATTCGTGTCCAAATTGAATGCTAGTCGCAATAATCCGCAACTGAGCAGGCTGGCGAAACTGTTCTTCTAGCCATTCCCACTGCGCTGCTCCCAAAAGCGTAGAATCGGGGTTTTCATGAGGTTGATAATCGTGCTTATATTGCTCCTTATCTTCAATTCGCTGCAAATCACTTCTAAAAGTACGCGTATCTAATAAAATGATTTGAACCGTTTGATCTCCGGCACCTAGCAAATGAGCATGATATATTCCCTCGTGTTGCCAACGACTTGACGCTTGTGGTTCTCCCCAAAATTCCAAGAAAATTTGCTTGGACTCCTCCTTCTTTGGGTAGTATTTTCCTGCATCGTTGGCCCCATAATCGTGGTCATCCCATACTGCCAAAATGGGACAAGTTTGTTGAAGCGTCTGAAACTCCCCTTTACGTCCCAATTTGGCATACTTACGTCGCAACACTTCCATCTTCTCAGTATCACCATAAATATTATCCCCCAAATAAATAAATACATCAGGATCGTGAGCAGTTACTTGGTATAAAATAGGCTGAGGGTCGTTTTCAGAGGCACAAGACCCGAAGGCAATACGCTGCGGGGCTTTCTTTAAATCAAGTGTTTGATAGCTCGTTGGAAAGCTTTTATCGGCGCAAGCAAACAAACACAATATCGCACAGCAAAAAAAAGTAGTGATAAGTATTTTCATAAGACCATTTTTATCAAAAATAATTTTTTTCCTTATCAATACTTGCTTTACTTTTGAAAAAAATTACCTTTGCCGCCACTTTTAATCAATCTAAATATAACAAACATGAAACAGTCAGTTGAAATTATCCAACCAGGTAATTTCAATAGCGAAAACCACTGGTATCCAAAGGCTTTAAATGCCACTATTCATCCTATGGTTAACTTCTTTTTGAATCTTGATCAAAAACGCATTATCAATCGATATTGCCACCTTCACCCTATGGTAGATCGAGACAAATTGAGTGAAATACTTGATTATCGTTGTAAATATTTTATGTGGGGAGGAGCCGATCTTATCAATTGTACCTCTGCTGGAGGTAATCGCCAAATGGTGGTCATAGAAAACAACTCTTGTCCATCTGGACAAAAATCAATGCCACTATTAGATGACAACAAAGAAGACGGCTCTTATCGTCTTTTGGTTGAACGCACTTTCAAGCCCTTATTAAAACCAAAACAAGGAACGCCAAAAATAAAGGGGAAACTGGCTGTTATTTATGATAAAAATTATATGGAAACTTCTGGCTACGCTGCTACTATCGCAGAGGTAATGCAAGAAGAAGTCTTTCTAGTTCCTTATTATTTAGGGGCTAACAATGAACATATCAAGCTAGACAATGGTCTCTTGTATCTCTACCATCAAGGCGAATGGCGTCCGCTACGTGCAGCTTTTCGCTATCTTACCCAACGCCCCTGGACACGCCTTCCTGTACATTGTAAAACCAAACTATTAAACCCTATTATTGCTTGTCTTGCAGGAGGCCGTAACAAAATGGTTGCTGCCAAAGCCTACGATCTTTATAATGCCGAGCTTGCATCTCATGGCTTAAAAGTTAATATTCCTGAAACAATCTGGGACATAAGCAAAGCCGAAATACCACTCTGGATTAACAAAATGGGCGGACAAGCTGTTATCAAAGTTCCTTATAGTAATGCTGGTCAGGGAGTTTTCACCATCACTAATGAACGAGAGTTGGAAAACTTCATGAACCAAGATATTGACTATGAACGCTATATTGTACAAAGCCTTATTGGCAATTACAATTGGAGTTCAACAAGTGAAAAAGGGAAGTTTTACCATGTAGGCACCATTCCAAATACTAAAGGGCAAACTTATGTGATTGACCTACGTATGATGGTAAGTAGTACCACTTCAGGGATTAAGCCACTTTGCGTGTACTCCCGACGTACCGCTTCTCCTCTCACAGATACCTTACACGATGGAAGCGATTCATGGGAGATGTTAGGCACCAACTTATCAGTTAAATTAGGAGACAATGAATGGGGTTCAGATACCAACCGCCTTATGCTTATGGATCGACGTGACTTCAACAAACTGGGTATTGGCTTAGATGACTTAATTGAAGCCTATATCCAAACCGTTTTATCTACTATTGCTATTGATAAAATGTGTAAAAACTTATTCAACTCAAAAGGGAAATTTAAAATGCGACTTTTCAAGTCCTTGAATAATGATAGCACCCTATTAAATGAAATTCTCTTATAAGTTTCATGGATGAAAAAATATCGCTTTATTGTACTTACTGATCATGCCAAACACAGTAAGGAAAATTCGGTTTATGCCCTCGTATCAACATTGGCAAAACATCCACAATGTACTCAAGTGGTTGTGGCTAGTCGTGGCAATTCTGCCAATGATCCCTTCTTTCATCACTGTCAATCTACCCCTATTTGGGGACACGAACTTATTCCCAAAGAAGGTTTAAGTTTTGAAATGGCTAAACAAAGCCTAGCACAACAGGAAACCTCGGTATCTCTTGCTGATTTTGATGTATTGTTGATGCGCTTACCTCGTCCTATTTCTGATAAATTTCTCGAATTTATTGTAGCAGAAACACATGATAAAGTAGTCATCAATCATCCTAAAGGGATTATCACAACTAGTAGTAAGGCTTATTTGTTAAAGTTTCCCGAACTATGCCCACCTATACACCTAAGTTATGATATAACTGAAATTATAGACTGGGCCAATCGTTTTCCGATTGTTCTAAAACCACTCCGCGAGTATGGAGGAAAAGGAATTGTTAAAATTGAAAGTGGAAAAGTATGGGAAGGAAATATGGCTTTTGAACTAAGTACTTACCTTGAAAAACTCCGTACAACAATTGAAACGGAGGGTTATCTCATTATGAAATACTTAAAAAATGTCAAGCAGGGAGATAAGCGTATTATTGTAGTAAATGGACAGATTTTGGCCGCTTCGCTACGTCTGCCTGCTCCCAACTCTTGGCTCTGTAATGTCGCACAAGGTGGCCATTCTGTACTTGCCGAAATAAGCCCTGAAGAACGACATATCATTACGACTATTAGTCCGATTCTACTTCAAGAAGGAATTCTAATTTTTGGTGCAGATACCCTTGTAAACGATGATGGGAAAAGAGTATTATCAGAAATCAATACGCTTAGTATTGGTGGTTTTCCACAAGCAGAAAAACAAACAGGACGGCCCATATTACAACAAACCATTGATCAAATCATTGCCTATGTTAGCACCAAACTCGGATAATTCAATTATTCACATCAAGGAATTGCGGATCAAAGATACCCCCTCACAAAGTATTCAACACTATTGGCTCCCATTGATTTCTGATGGCTTGGGAAATCCGATTTGTATTCCTATTATGGTAGCCAGAGGCAAAGAAGACTTTCCTGTACTAGGCTTAACTGCTGCTATACATGGAAATGAACTCAATGGTATTCCTGTTATTCAGCGTTTATTTAATGAAATAGATGTCAAAGAATTAAAAGGAACTATTGTTGGTGTACCCATTGTAAATATTCCTTCTTTTATCCGTAAAAAAAGACGCTTTAATGATGGTGTAGACCTCAATCACATTATGCCTGGTAAAGAACGAGGAAACGTAAGTCAAGTATATGCCTATCGTTTTGTAAATCAAGTGGTACAGCAGTTTGACTATTTATTGGATTTACATACGGCTAGTTTTGGGCGGGTAAACTCGTACTATGTACGTGCCGATATGAAACACCCTGTTACCCGCAAATTAGCCATGTTGCAAAATGCCCAAATCATTGTACATAATCCTCCTTCGGATGGTACGCTTCGCGGGGCAGCTAGTGAACTGGATATACCTGCCATTACCCTCGAAGTAGGAAACCCCAATACCTTCCAAAAGAAAATGATTCGCAGTGGCATTGAAGGGATTCATAATGCGCTTTGTTACTTGGAAATGACAGAAGATACTATTGAATCCTCTTCTACCCCTACTGTTATTTGTAAATCTTCTTATTGGATATACACCGATACAGGTGGCTTACTAACAGTTCACGTTGATTTATGCCAACAACTAAAAAAAGGAGAACTCATAGCTTCTATCCGCGATGTATTTGGCAATTTGAAGAAGCAGTATATAGCTCCAGAAAATGGCATTGTCATTGGGAAAAGTGTGAGTCCTGTTAACCAGTCAGGCGGACGTATTATTCACTTGGGGATTGTAAAGTAAAGCAAGTTATTTAATGCGCATTCAATCATTCAGCATTGGATGACCACAGGAGATCGCCCCTACGCGTTATACCTTTGTAAAAGCGATGAATGTTAGAAAAAAGCATATATAATGTGAGATAAAAGGACAATCAGCCAGAGGCTGAAACTTGTCTCCATTACCACCAGCGATGACGCTGGCGGCAGCCTCAATCATTCAGTCAACCACTCATTCACTCATTGTTTACCGCGTTATACCTTTGTAAAAACGACACATTTTATAATAAACAATGCATAATGA
>JAHDCM010000280.1 GCA_020629895.1 Bacteroidota bacterium | reverse complement strand
GTTTAATCATCAATCGTTCCATCGGGTACCCACAAGGGATACCCTACGCGTGAGGGATAGTAGTGGTAGCTTGCCGAAATAGAAGCCTTGTGAAGCTACACCTAGCAGGGCTGACGAAGGAAGACACTGCTAGGTGAATAGCTGAACTGGCTTGTATAAGGCAACTACAAACGGATAGCCCGACCTTTTTTCGCCTCGCCTTTCGATGCGTTTAGGCATTGACGGGCGAGGCGAAAAAAGGACACGCCCAAAAAAAAATATTTAATATCATTAAAATTAGTATCTTTAGGTGCAACCTGCATCGTTTATTCTTTCAATAGTACGCTTCCCAACAACTGCAAATAATGTGTTTGTGTTTATAACTTTTAATTCGTGTATTATGTATCGGTACCTATGTGTATTTGCGATTTTATCATTTCTATTGCTACCTTCTGTTTCATTTGCAGATCATTTATTAGGAGGAGAAATTACTTATAAACAGCTTGAGGGTAGGCAATATGAAATTAAGCTCAATCTATACCGCGATTGTTTGGGTGGTGGAGCAGAATTTGATGATCCTGTCTATCTTTTTTTCTTTACAGAGGATTATACCTTGTATGATCAGCTACGTATTGAGTCGCCAAAAATATCGTATATTCCGCATGAAAATGAGTGGCTGATTGATTTGTGTGTTCAAAAAGGGGAATATACGGCAACCATTGACCTAACAACGGTTGAACAGGATTTATATATTGTTTATCAACGATTTAGTCGGTCTGCAAGCATTCATAACCTTCGTGATCCTAGAGAGCAAGGTTTTACCCTATTTAATTATATTCCTTATTTGGGGGAGCAAAAGAATTCTTCGCCGACTTTTAATCTTGAAACGAATAATTTCTTTTGTAGAGGTAAATTAATGTATGTTGATTTTTCTGCTACGGATGTGGATGGGGATTCGTTGGCGTACTCGCTTTGTGATGTATATCTGGGGGCTTCTATAACCTGTGTGCAGCCTGGCAATCCCGATTTTTGTCTTGAGCCAGCTTCGTCACCGCCTTATAATTCTGTTAGGTGGCGCGATCCTTTCTCGTATGCAACTCCTATATCAAGTGATACGACGGTTTTTATCAATCCTATAACGGGTATTATGCAGTTGCGAGCCAATACCTTGGGGCTTTATACCATGGGTATTTGTGTGGATGAATATCGTAATGATAGTTTGATCGGTACGCTTCGAAGGGATATAGCAATTCCTACGATTAATTGTTTTGTTAATCCTGCTACTGGTTTGGAACAGGAAGTATTGGAGGAGACGATTACTTGTTATCCGAACCCTATTGTAAATGACTTGTATATAGGCTTGCCAGTAGTGAGTGATGATGCTCGTATTTCTTTGTATAATGTGCAGGGGCAATTATTATTGGATCAGTATGTTGGTTCTCCTACTGCGATGATTCCTTTTTCTAATTATACCAGTGGGATTTATTTTTTGAAAATTGAGGTGGGAGAAATGGCTGTTTATCGGACAGTGGTGAAGTAAAAGGGGGGTTGACTTTTTACTACAAAAACAAAAAGTCAACCATCCAAATTTATTTTTATACATCAATCTTACCGATTCCCTCGCTTCGCCTCTCTAATCCGATCTTTCGGCGTTTGATTGATTTTATATACAATTCCTAAACTATATCTAGCCCCATACCTAGCTCCTTCTTGTTCTGCCTTAAAGGTAGGCGACTCGGCATCGGCTCTTTGCACTCTAGAATTTAAGATATTAAATCCTCGAAGACTCACCATTAGATTGTCGTCTAAGAAAGTGGTACTCAAGCCAGAGTTTAGGGTATAAACGTCTAAATAATTAATTTGCGCACTTTGTTCGGGGCCTTGATAGGCAAACATAGCTTGCCATTTTAGGTTGAGTGGTAAGCGCATACTCGAAATAAGGCGAAATCCCCAATTCGTGCCATCTATGTCCATATTTTGGGTCTCAAATTCGCCTCTTTCCTGAAATCTTAATGCATTCATTTCTGCACTTAAACGCAACATTCTGACTGGTGAGTAATTGATAGAAACAGATGCACCAACTTCATTACGGGTATCTAAATTTACGGGTTTGGTCAGAAACATGCCATCGGCTGTTCGTTCCAAATAATCTTGGGTCGGGTCATTCGTTTGCTTCCAAAAGACAGATGGATTAATACTTATTTTTTCAGAAGCATGTAGTAGGGATAATTCGTAGGAGTTGGTAAATGAGGGATTAAGACTTGGGTTTCCAATTTGCTGGAAATTAAAATCTTTGATCTCATTAAAGGGATAAAGGCTCCACAAACTAGGGCGGTTGATACGACGGGAATAGCTTAACTGCAAGGAGTTTTGATCGTTCATTGGATATGATAAATGGACAGAAGGGAAAAGGTTGATATACTTTTTTTGATCGCTATACGCTTCTTCTACATCTGCGATATCAATCAAGGTATATTCTGACCTTAATCCCAACTGATATTCCCATTTCTTAAACCTATTTTGGTACTGTATATAAGCCGCTCCTATTTTCTCGGAGTAATCCAATTCATTGTCTATGTCATTATAGGTGATCCATTGTTCATCTTGTTCGATCTCGGCAAGATAATCATTGGTGACAATTCGGTTCTCTAGTTTTACGCCCATTTCCACCTTACTATCCTTTGTTAAGGGCTTTATCCAATCTCCTTTCAACACATAATCTTTACTTCCTGCTTTATTCGTGGTACGTAAGGCTTTCCCTGTATTGACGGCTTTCACATCTCCTTCTGTATCTAACTCCCAATCTTTGGTGCTGTTCCAAAAATCGTATTGAAAATCGAGGTTGAGTTTTTGTCCTTTATCATCAAAATGATGGGTAAAATTTGACTCCAGTTGATTATAAGCCCGATTCTCTACGGAGTTTCCTATTCTGGAAATATTAAAATCGCTTGTGTCATTATCCCAAATACGATAGTCGAGTTGGGTAACATCCGTATCTTTGGTTTTTGAACGATAGTAAGCAAGGGTAACACTACTTTTATCGCTAAAATAATAGTCTCCTCCATAGTAGCCTGAACGCCCGTCATCATGACGATCTTCGTCTTCTACTTGATTTAAAAAGGTCGTTACACCATCATTATAGGTTTCTTGCTTCATGCTATAGTTGCCATTATAATCAGAATATCGCCATCTGTAATTTCCAAATAAATTGAGCTTGCCTTTTCGATAATTAAAGCCTGGCATCACAATATGATTCGCAGGAATCCCCGCCACGACTGATATTTGTCCGTTTAAACCTTCTTTGCGTTTTTTCTTTAAAATGATATTGATAATTCCTGCAGAACCACTGGCATCAAAACTAGCCGAAGGGTTAGTAAGCACTTCTACGCGTTCTATATTTTCACTACCTATTTGCTCTAGCGCATTGTTCATCGTTAAGCCTGAGCGTTTTCCATTAATCAAAATTTGCACCTGACTACTGCCTCTTAACATAACCGTTCCGTTCGGGTCAACCGATACTAAAGGGACTTGCTCTAATACATCAATAGCATTGCCTCCCTGTGACAGAATGTCTTTCCCTACTTGAAAGACTTTTTTATCCAATCGTAAATTATAAGAAGATTGTTCGCCTGTAATTTCTACGGCGTCCAATTGTTGCTGATCCAATTCCATCGTCACCTGTCCGATATCTACTTTTCTATTTTTTTTGTTTAAATCCATTCCCGCTTTTTTCGTTTTGTATCCCAACGATTTGATCTCTATCATACAAGTAGCTAAAGGCAATGCTGCTACTTCAAAAAAACCTTTTTCATCACTAATAGCTCCTGCTACAAATTGTTCTTCGACATCAAACACACTAACCGTGGCATAAGGGATCGGTTCGGATGTTTCACTAAGCAATATGCCTGAAATGGTGCCAAGTTTATTGGCAGATTGGGCAAAGATAAAAAGGGGTAATAAACATAAAGACAACACTAAAATTAACTGCTTTTTCATGGTTTGTTTTTGTTTAAAAAATACGTTCATTCATCCACTATTTCCCTCCTCTCGATTACAAGTATAATCGCTTTGGCAAGAAAAATGAAGGAATACTAGTGAACTGCTCAAGGTGCTTGTGAACGGTAATGTACCTAGCTATTTTATCCTGTATCTTTGGAATCATGAAAACAAATCGACTATACCTTTTCCCCCTTCTCCTTTTATTACTAAGTAGCTGTAATAATCATAAAGCATATTATTGGCCCAATGATATAAAGGTGCAAATTGGAGATGATATGGCTTGGGCAGCCAAAGACTTTGATACAAGTCAATGGGAAGATCATGACACCTTAACCGTTACGAATAAGGGTGTTTTTTGGGCGCGTATCTCTGTTCAACTGCCTGAAGAATTTAAGGATGAAAAAAATAAAGGCATCATGATTGGTGCGACTGCTGCTTATGAAGCTTATTGGGACGGACAGTATTTGGGAGTAAATGGACGATTAAGAAACGATCATTCACCTGAAATACCTGGCACCTACCACCACTTTTTCCCGCTACCCGATTCATTAATCGGTCCAGGAAAACATATATTAGCATTGCGTGCCACTAAATCTTATCAAGAACCTGGTTCACATGCTTATTGTATGGTATCTGATTATCAATACCTGTTACAAGGTCGGCTTCAATTTTGCAATTATATGTTCTTAATTGCTGGCATTTTTTTAATCACAGGTATTTACTTCTTCTTCCTATTTATTAACCAACCCAAAGAAATAGCCACGCTTATTTTTGGAATTATCTGTCTTGTTTTCTTCGGACTATTGATGATGGAATATTCCAAGCATTTTTATGCTTATACTTATCCTTTTCAGCGAACGCGATTAGTTATTATTGGTTATTGTCATGCAGCTATTAGTGTATTAATTCCACTATTTTTAATGCTCCAATTCAAATTTCCCTGGAAAAAAATATTATTTACAGCACTTATTGCGGTCATCGCTTACTACGAATGGAGTATGTACGAATGTTTTGACGATCTCGCTATCGTTCACCACAACATCGTCACTGCCTTTTCAGCAATTATTATTCTTTATGCTTGTTACAAAAAACAACAAGGAGCTTTTGTTTTATTAGCCACATGTATAACTGGATTTATCATAGACCTTATAATGCCTCATATAGCCCGATTTCACTTCGTTTCTACTTTCGATGTCAGTGTATTTATCTGGTTTGTACTCATGCTATTAGGCATGCTCTACCTACTCACCATCAATCGACGCGCCGAAAGACAGGAATATGAACACTCCCTAGTAGAATCAGAACGATTAAAAAATGAACTCTTAAAAAAGAATATCAGACCTCACTTTATCATGAACACCCTCACCTC
>JAHDCM010000279.1 GCA_020629895.1 Bacteroidota bacterium | reverse complement strand
GCAGGGCTGACAGCGGAAGACACTGCTAGGACTATGCTGAACAAGTAGCTATGAGGCAACTACAAACGGATAGCCCGACGTGTATTGAAAAAGCGCAATCATTACTTGTGACCATCAGCGAAGACGCTGGCGGGATCAAGTGAAATGATTGCGCTTTTTCAATACACGGCACGCCCATATATTAATGAGGGATTGAAGGAGTAGCAACTTTTCTTGAGTTGTTTTAATACTGGACTGTTTACGCGTCAAAGCTGCATAGATTGAAGAACAATCTATACAGCAATTACTTACAATAAATATATGTTATCTAACCAAGGTCACTTAAAAACGTAGAGCTGTCCACAAAACCGTTCGGTACAACCTGTTTGGGAGTTGGTGACGGTTAAACAAAATTCGTATTCTCCTTCGTCGGGATACTCATGTTCTGGATCTTGTTCCGTACTTTTGCGTTCCCCATCTCCAAATTCCCATTCTACAATATCGTACTCACCAATGGAGGCATTAACAAATTTTACGGATAAATCCTCTACTTCGTACTCGAATGCGACCTCAATATCGCATGTGTTTTCTAATTCTGGATTATTCTCTGCCATTGCCCAGTTGGCAAAAAAGACAGAACAACCCACAATAAATAGTACAGACAAAAACCTTTTCATAATTTGACATTTTCCAAATAATGGAGAAAAACTACATAAAGACAGAAAAAACATCGAATACCTCTTGTTTCAAACAATATTTTGAGGTGTTTTACATTTTTAATCTGCGATTACTAAACTGGTATGGGTAGTATGGGGAAGCAAACCAAAATACAATTGCGTATTTTATTCAAATTAATACAAAATTATATACGGTTGAAAAGCAGAAAATGTTTCACTTTGGAGCATTAATTTAACTGAGCTTGACTATAAAAGGGTGGGCAATACGCGCGGAGAGAGCTTCGCTTATTACGAATATCATTGTACATAACTCTTACGAAGTACATTCGCAAAATGTTTCATTTTATTTTACTTTTTCTTAAAAACCATTCAAAAACCATGTGTTATCTATTAAATTTTATTTCTATTCCTAAAGAATTATCTTTTATCTATGAGTATGCTATTGAGCATGGCATCAATATTTTAGTTAGTTTATTTATTTTATTTATTGGCTGGTTATTAATAGGTATAATCGTCCAATTTATTGAGCGTTTCTTAGAAAATAAAAAAATTGATGAAACATTAAAACCTCTGATTGTATCTACGACTTCGTTATTGCTTAAAATTATGTTGTTGCTAACATTTGCTTCAACGATTGGTATTAAAACAACATCTTTTGTGGCAGTTTTAGGAGGGCTAAGTATTGCTTTTGGTTTAGCAATGCAGGGGAGTTTAGCTAATTTGGCGGGAGGAATTTTATTATTATTTTTTCGTCCTCTCAAGGTCGGTGAATATATCAAAACACAGGGTGTAGAAGGTTTTGTAAAAGAAGTTCAATTACTCGTGACTATTATCAAAACTCTTGATAATCAAACGATATTCCTACCCAATGGAGCTTTAGCAAATAGCACCATTACCAACGTTTCACGACAAGGCACCGTACGTTTACATATTCCAGTAGGAATTGGCTATGAGGCAGATATTAAGGAGGCGAGAGATGTATTGGTAAAGGCAATGAAAAATACGCCTTTGGTGCTGGCGAATCCTGCACCAACAGTGGCAGTTGTCAATTTGGGAGATAGTAGTGTCGATTTAGATTTGCGTCCTTATTGTAATGCGGGGGATGCACCTGCTGTAACGGTGACGGTATTAGAAAATGCAAAGTTGGCGTTGGATGCGGCCAATATCAATATCCCATATCCACATCAGGTAATGGTAAAAGTGTAATAATAGTAGCCTAAAACATCCATCCTATCATCATGGCAATTAGCCCGATGATGAAACAGTAAATGGAGAAATAAACAATTTTTCCTTCTTGTACTAATCGAAGCATGAGTCGGCAGGCCAAAACACCTGATACAAACGCGGCAATGAAGCCAAAAAGGTAGGGTAAGAAATTGGAACTAATAGCTGTGCTGGCTTCTGCTTCGAATAGGTCTTTGCATTTGAGTAGTGTTGCACCTAAGATGGGAGCTAATATCATCAGAAAAGAAAAACGAGCGGCTTTATCTTTTGCCACTCCTAAAGCTAGTGCCGTAGAGATGGTGGTTCCTGAACGGGAAATACCTGGTAGAATGGCAATGACTTGTGCTACTCCAATAATGAGTGCATCTTTGAAAGTAACTTCTCGGCGTTCTGATCGTTCGAGGGTGGTGAGCAATAAAATGAGTCCTGTTACAATCAAGCAGGCACCAACCAGCACTAAATTGCCACTAAAAAAGGCATTCACATCGTCTTCGTGAAATAGCCCTACATATAATATGGGAAGGCAGGAAAGGGCTAACTTCGCAGTATATTGATTATTTTCATCCCATTTGAAGCCAAAAAAGCTAATGAATAGTTCTTTGATGTCTTTCCAAAAAACAACAAAGATACTGAGGACAGTTGCCCCGTGTACAAGGAGCGTAAAGGTAAGGTCGTCAGCACCTTTTACACCCAACAAGGCCTTACCCAATTCGATATGCCCACTACTGCTAATGGGTAAAAACTCGGTAAGACCTTGTATGATGCCTAATAAAATGGCTTCTAATATGGACATGTAAGCATAAAGATTTTAGAGACTAGCTACTTTCTAGTTACAGTTTTACGTTTACTAGCACTAGTTCTACGCGCTGCTCTTTTTTCAGCAGGTGTATCTTCGATAGTGGCAGGTAAATCGGTTTTGGTAAAGATAGCAAATGCTTGGGTTGCTAGGCCTACTAACACCAAAAAAGGAGCTAAAACAGTACGCTGAAAGCCATATAAGGTATCCTCTGGGTAAACTTTTGTCAAATCTTCGGCATGCCCTCCTCCAATCATCAAAATAAATCCTAAAACCATAATTCCTAGTCCTGCTAACATAATGGTATAATTCTTTTTACCAAACAGGAACTGATGTTTGTAATTGCTCATAATGATTTATTCGTTAATATAATTCGTCTAAATTTTGTTGTAAATATTTGTAAACAGCTTGTCGGGTACTCAACCACGAAATCAATACACCAATACCCACTAAGCAAAAGCACAAGATCACAAATGGTGTGGCACGATAAAGGTCACTTAATTCGGGCAAACTATACTGCGCCAATACCAGTGACAATACCAATAATAAGGCAGCCACCAATCCACTAATCATACCGTTATATATACTTTGCTGTTCAAATGGTTTGGCAATGAAAGCGCGCGTTGCACCTACCAACTGCATACTTTTAATCAAAAAACGTTTGGCATACATCGCCATTTTTATCGTACTATCAATCAATACAAATGCCATAACCAAGAAAATAACCCCCAATACCAATAGTATGATGCTTATTTTACGAATATTGCGATTAATTACATCAATTAGACCTTCGTGATAATATACATGCGCTACTCCTACTTGCTCTTCTAAACTTGCTTGAATTTGTTGTAAGCTATCTGTATTCGCATAATCGGCATTGACATATAGTATAAATGAGGCAAAAAGTGGGTTAAAATCTAGGACTTCCATAAAATCCTCTCCACTATTTTGAGTAAACATTTTGGCCGCTTCTATTTTCGAAATATAATTCACCTCATGCGTATAAGCTTGTGCATCTAAGTACTGCACTAGAGCTGTTGAATCGGGTGTATTAATATCCGTCTTGAGAGCAATTGTAATTTCTACATTCTCTCGAAAATGATCAGATAATGCCTTTGCATGAAGTAACACTGTTCCTAAAATGCCAAGCATAAACAAGACTAGTGTTGTACTAATAATCGAGTACAAGTAGGTTGATAGTTTAACCTGCGTGCTTTCCTTCTGATTCATGTAATACCTTTAGTTTTGAGGGGGCTTGCTTGTTGACTTGCAAAGGTACTAATTTTTAGGCATCAAGCTTTTTATATACCTATGAAAGAACGTAAAAAGGAAGTAAAATCGCACTTTTCGATGATTATAATGTTATAATTGCGACCTTTACCCCTCCAATCATTCTATTCTACACCTACCTTTTTAAAAAGCTCATTGATTTTCGATAAAATGCGTGCCTTATTTCATTTTTTCATTTATAGTAGCCTGTTAATCTCGCTTGGAGCCGTAAGTTTAACGATGGTATCGCATCAACTCCTTCGCATCCATCCAGAAGAATACGATTACGGTTTATTACTGCTTATTTTTTTCTCTACCGCCGCCACCTACCTCCTCGCCCGCATTATGGGTATGTGGAATATGCCTCCACACATCAAACAATTATTTTGGTTTGGACGCAACGAATTATTCATTCGTGCCTTTTTTGTAATTAGCTGCCTTGCCTGCTTTGTATTATTTTGGTACATGCCCTTAGCTAGTCAACTACTACTCCTCTTTTTAGCAATGATCACCTTACTCTACTCCCTCCCCTTATTTCGCAAAAACGGCAAACAAGTCCGCCTCCGCGATATTGGCTTATTTAAAATCTTCCTAATCGTTTTTACGTGGACACTAAGTACTGTTGCCTTACCCGCTGTACACTATGGCAAAAGCCTTGTCGAACCTAGCATACTATTACAACTCCTAGAACGCGCAGCCTATATCCTCGCCATCACACTCCCTTTCGATATTCGCGATATGGAATACGACAAGCATGTCAATCTCAAAACCATTCCAATCCTTATTGGCATTCCCCGCACCCTCTTCCTCGCCCAACTACTGATTGGAGGATGCTCTTTTCTAGCTATTCTAAATCTTGTTTTCCCACCTGCTTATCCCACCAACATTCCCCTTTTTATTAGTTACCTCCTCGCTTGGTGGCTCATCCGTCAAACACATACCAAACAACCCGATTATTTTTATACTGGTTATTTGGATGGGACTATGTTAGTAATGGGAATCTTACTCTGGATGTTAACGTAATCATTTACGATGGAACGATCAACGTTAGACATAAATCGTTCAAACATTCATCATCTATCCTCCAATCACTATACACTGGGCGTATCCCCCTGCGCCTATTTTTGCCCGTTCTTATGCTTCGCATGAAACAGGCAAAAATAGACGCAAGGGGTCGGGCTATCCACTTGTAGTTGGCTTGTAGGGGCTAGGGCTGCTAAACGCCTAGCAGTGTCTTCCTTCGTCAGCCCTGCTAGTCGAAGCAGCCCTACGCACCTACTTCACCAAGCTACCGTTACTATCCCTTACGCGAAACACAATCAACGATGGAACGATCAACGTCAAACGTAAATCGTTCCATCGTCTAAAAGTCTATCGTTCAAACAATCTCCCTTTTACAATTGTTATAATAAAACAA
>JAHDCM010000278.1 GCA_020629895.1 Bacteroidota bacterium | reverse complement strand
TAGCTATATGATGGGCGTGTCCTTTCGTAGGGCTTTCAGAACTGGAGGTTTACAGCCATTCCTTTTACTTCAATCCCTCAATCCTCCAGTCCTTCAACCCCTACTTCAGGTCGGGCTATCCGTTTGTAGTTGTTTCATACCCACTAGTTCAGCATACTCCTAGCAGTGTCTTCCTTCGTCAGCCCTGCTAGTCCTTGCTTCACAAAGTGGCTATTTCACCAAGCTACCACTACTATCCCTCACGCAACCCCTGACCGTCAAATATTTATAACTCTATGAAAAACGGTGGTTAAAAAATAGGTGATTACAATACATCACCCCAAACCATAAACGACCAATACGATGATTACAAAAAAAAGCAACATATACCCCTTACTACTTACCACCTTCTTCCTCTGTGGTATGTTACTGGCAAACAATAACGTACGCGCACAAGAAGTAGAATTCAGTGAAGAAATAATAGAGGCAGAAGATACCTCCATTCGATTCCAAGAAAAATACAATTACTTAATCCGTGCCGACAAAGAAGAAAAAGGCTTGGTAAGAATAACACTACTACGCGTTCCTGGTTTTCCCGTTCCTGGTTTTGGATACGAACATAAACTAAGACCCGCCATTTCAGTATTTGCTGATGCTGGTGCGCGTTGGGGTATCCAAACTGATACCATCGGAGGATTCTCTATTTCCTCAACAGGCATTAGAGGTGTCGAAATAGAAGGAGGTGTACGGTATTATTATAATATTGTCAAGCGAATCAAAAAAGGAAAGAGTGCCAATAATTTTTCAGCTAACTACCTCGCTTACCACACCTTTTTGACATCGAATACCGAAGATAATGACATCAATATTAACATATATCCTGCAGTCGTTTATGGTATTCAACGTCGTTTAGGCGATTATGGTTTTTTTGATTTTAATGTCGGACTTAAAACCAACTTTAATAACTCATTTAGCATTGATGGTATCTTCGCTAGTTTCAAACTGGGTATAGGATTATAATATACAAGGTATTACCCACCCACAAACACATTCTTCTTTTCACTATCCTCAACAGTAAAGTTTCCATCCGAACAAGCTTGAGGTAAAATATGGGCTATCACCGAATAACTTCCCGCTGGCAAATCATAAGGGATGTAAATTTGGTCATAAGACAGTTTTCCGTCTCCAGAAGCATTATTATCTACAAAGGCACTTAATACAATATCATTATCATCTACAATATTATCTTCCGATAAATAAAGAGAGACAATCGTTCTTAAATTAACCACATCATCCAAATCAATACTTCCAATTACAGTAACAGAACCTGAAATCGTTTCTCCTGGCTCAAAACTACTAGTAGACAAACTAAGATTGCTAATATTCGCTTCACATTCTGTACCCATCGTATCTTCACAAGCCGTCTGGCTTACAAGTATTACCAAGCCCATCAATAAACTCATGAAAAAACGAAAATGGTTGTAAAATCGCAAATGAATCCGCTGCATCGTAAATAATTTTATAGTCGTTAAAAAAATAGTTGCTATTCGATAGATTTATGCAAGCATCGTATGTTTAATAACAATTCCTTTTTTATCCGAAGATAATCATTTCCATATCAAGAAGGCTTCTTCTTGCCCAAATGCATCAATATTCATAATAAAATGCCAATTAAGTAATGGTTAAAAAATAAGTTCTCAATTTTATAGTTAGATATTTTAGTTTTAGAAAAGGCGGAAAACGTAGACATAGCCAAAGCTCTGACGAGGCTTTTCAACGAATTATAAAGCTAAAAGATCAGCTAGAAAAAGGGAAGTTATTATTTATCCATTACTAAAAGCAAATTTTCATTTGTTTTTTCTTATATTTAATTACGAACAAACATTCGTATTCTTGTTTGTCTTCCTTCCTTTTGAGATAAAACACCCGCTACTTCTAATAACATTTACATGTAATAGATAAAATGACTTCTCATTTAATCCTATTATCTATTACTTAACCAATATAAAACATATTGCTTATAAGTTCATTCTCATCATTAACCTTAAAAACAATCACGTATGAAAGCACATGATGCCAAAAAAATCAAAAATGTCGTACTGTTGGGCCATGCTGGCTCCGGTAAGACTACCCTTGCGGAGGCAATGCTATTCGAAGCCGGAGCCATCTCTCGACGAGGCACTGTTGAAGATCAAAATACGGTTTCTGATTTCCACGAATTAGAGCGCGCACGCGGAAATTCGATCTTTAGTTCTTTGATGAACATACAGTGGAAAGATAACAAAATCAATATCCTAGATACACCAGGTTATGATGATTTTGTGGGCGAAGTAATTTCATCTATGAGTATAGCAGATACAGGCGTGATTGTTTTAAATGCTCAAAATGGGGTCGAAGTAGGTACCGAACTTATATGGGAATATACCCAAAGTTTTAAATTACCTACCCTCTTTGTAGTTAATCAAGTAGATAATGAGAAATCTGATTTTGTAAATACCGTAGATCAAGCAAAAGAACGCTTTGGTGCCAATGTAGTTGTGGTACAGTATCCTTACGAACAAGGAGAAAATTTTAATGCCATTATTGATGTACTCAAAATGGTGATGTATAAATTCCCGCCAGATGGTGGAAAACCAGAAAAATTACCTATTCCAGATGAAGAAAAAGCAAAAGCCGACCAATTACACAACGACCTAGTTGAAGCAGTAGCCGTCAATGACGAATCACTCATGGAACTCTACTTCGATAAAGGCGAGCTTTCGGAAGAAGAAATGGCACAAGGCATGAAGGCCTCTATGATTAACCACGATATTTTTCCTGTTTTTTGCTGCTCCTCAAAACGCAATATGGGTAGTGGACGCGTAATGGGCTTTATTCGTGATATTGCTCCTGCCGCAGTTGATATGCCTCCTGCAACAAGAATGAGTGGAAAAACCTTATCCTGTGATCCTAATGGAGATAAGTGCTTATTTGTATTTAAAACCGCTTCAGAAACCAATTTAGGAAATATCTCTTTCTTTAAAGTCCATTCTGGAACCATTCAATCAGGTGATGACCTTACGAACTCCGTAACAAAAGGTAGCGAACGACTTAATCAAATATTTGTTATTAATGGAAAAAAACGCGACCAAGTAAATAAATTAGTCGCTGGAGATATTGGTATTACCGTAAAACTAAAAGGCTCTCCCACCAATAGTACCCTTCACGAAAAAAATGCCCCTTATCGCATTGCTCCTATCGAATTCCCCTCTCCTCGCATACAAGTGGCAGTAGATACAGATAATAAAAATGATATGGAGAAACTGGTGCAAGCTTTAACCCAATTACAAGCAGAAGATCCTACCCTTATCTTAGAACAGTCCAAAGAATTAAAACAAATGTTGTTGTATGGACAAGGGGAATTACACCTGTCTATGGCACGCTGGAAAGTAGAAAATCAATACAAAGTGAAGTTTGACATGGTGAAACCGAAGGTTGCTTTCCGTGAAACAATCCAAAAAGCAATAAAAACAAGTTACCGACATAAAAAACAATCAGGCGGTGCAGGACAATTTGGAGAAGTGCATCTCTTAGTAGAACCTTACTACGAAGGAATGCCTATCCCACAAGGATTAACAGTCCGTAAAGATCCCGAAATTTTTGAACTCGAATGGGGAGGCAAATTTGTCTTCTACAATTGTATTGTCGGCGGATCAATCGACGCAAAATACATGAGTGCCATTCAAAAAGGTATTTTAGAACGCATGGAAGATGGCCCTTTAACAGGTTCTTATGTCCGTGATATTCGTGTGAGTGTTTATGATGGCAAAATGCACGCAGTAGACTCCAATGATATGGCCTTCAAAATAGCTGCTGCCCAAGCGTTCAAACAAGCGTTTAAAGAAGCTAAACCCAAGCTACTAGAACCCATACATCTTGTTGAAATTCTTGTAAGTGGCGACGCAATGGGAGATGTTATTGCCGATCTGAATACGCGAAGAGCCATGATTATGGGAATGGAAGCAAGTGGGCATTATCAAAAAATAACCGCCAAAGTTCCTTTAATGGAATTATATAAGTATTCTTCTATTTTACGGTCATTATCACAAGGAGCTGCCAAACATTCGCAAAAATTTGCCGAATTTGCTGCCGTACCTGCTGATATTCAACAAAAGTTGGTAAATGCACACCAAGCTACGCAAGAAGCTTAGAAATGGAACCATAAAATAGATCCATTTAAACACACTCAAACAAAGCCATCAGAAATAGAATTCTGATGGCTTTCCTATAATTACTTTTAAACTGCTAATTATCAACCTTCTATTTCCATAGATTGTTAGACACTCATGAAACAAAACGACCAACAATCAACATACGACAAAGAAGCGCAACTTCGCTTTAAACGAGCTTGGAAACAACTGAGATATGGCTTTAAAGAACAACTTGGACGACTGCCTGATTTACAATCTATTTTATTTATCATTGGTATTCAAGAACTAGGATTTTTCCCCGATTCACTCAGTAAAGAAGAAAAACAAGACCTAATGCATATTGCTGTTTGCCGTTTATTGAGCGAAATTGGTTATTTTAGCTTCACTGGTAGAGATGAAGATGGATGGCCACACTACGAAGCAGTCAAAAATATACCCGTCGATTTTAAAAATCTCGAAAAAGAAGAACAACTACTCAAAGAACAAGCACTGCGATATTTTGAAATTGATTGGTAACGCACATTTCTCTACTACCCCTATCCCCATCTTATTTACTACTACATCACAAACCCCCTCTAAACGCATGAAAACATACGGCTACCTATTTCTATTTTTATGCCTTACCAGCTCTCTTTTTCTAGCTTGCGAACCAATAGAAAAAGAAAAAGAGGTATTAATTAGTACTACCGCAGGTGATTTGAAAATAAAACTTTACAATCAAACCCCGCAGCATCGCGACAATTTTATCAAGCTAGTCAACGAAGGCTTCTATAAAGACCTTCTTTTTCACCGCGTCATCCCACAGTTTACCATTCAAGCTGGCGATCCCGATTCCAAAAATGCTCCCCCAGAGCGCGTATTAGGACAAGGCGGCCCCGATTATACCATTGATGCCGAATTTGCTGCTGGATGTATCCACAAAAAAGGTGCATTAGCCGCTTCCCGCTTAGGAAATGCCACTAACCCTAGTAAAGCTTCTTCTGGCTCTCAGTTCTATATCACAGATGGGAAAACCTATTCTCAAAACGAACTAAACGAATTGAGTAAAAAAACAGGGAAACAATTCACCAAACAACAAATCGAAACCTACACCACAATAGGTGGCATGCCCGAATTAGATGGTGACTATACCGTATTTGGTGAAGTAATTGAAGGATTAGAAGTTATAACTAAAATTGCCAGTACGCCAACTAAAGGACTACGCCCTACAACAGATATTAAAATAA
>JAHDCM010000277.1:3837-5409 GCA_020629895.1 Bacteroidota bacterium | reverse complement strand
GGTAGCTTGACGAAACAGAAGCCTTGTGAAGCAATGACTAGCAGGGCTGACGAAGGAAGACACTGCTAGGCTTATGCTGAACAGGCTTATGTGAGACAACTACAAGTGGATAGCCCGACCTTTTTTCGCCTTGTTCCTGTCGATACGTTCGCGTGTCGATGGGCGAGGCGAAAAAAGGACACGCCCCAATAATAATAAATAGCTCGATAGTTAAATGATAAAGGAAGCTCCATTTTTGGTGAGTTTCCTTTTTTTTGAAAGTAATTAGTGTGTTTTTTACACTAAGTGAACTTTTTTCTTTACCTTTACATTGGTATAATTGTAGAGGTGATTGAATGAAGCAACAGATAGTTTGCATCACAACTTAAAAAAAGAGTTGTGATTATTTTTTAATCTCACTTAGTGTAAAAATTACACAAATATGGCTTTGCAACAATTATATGATAGCTCTTTGACATTATTGACCGATTTGTATCAATTAACAATGGCTTATGGTTATTGGAAAAATGGGATGCATGAACAGGAAGCGGTTTTTCATCACTTTTTTAGAAAACAACCTTTTAAGGGCAATTATACGATTGCTTGTGGATTAGCATATTTGATTGATTTTGTGAAGCTATTTCGGTATAGTGAAGAAGACTTGGTGTATTTGGCTGCTTTGACAGGAAGTGATGGTACGTCATTATTTGAAGCGGCATTTATTGACTATTTACGTGATTTTCGCATGGATGTAGATATTGATGCAGTGGAGGAGGGAACGGTTGTTTTTCCGCATGCACCAATGGTGCGTATAAAGGGTAAATTAATTGCTTGTCAGCTATTGGAAACTCCTTTATTGAATATCATGAATTTTCAGACCTTGATTGCTACAAAATCGGCTCGAATATGTGCAGCCGCAGCAGGAGAGGCGGTACTAGAGTTTGGTTTGCGTAGAGCGCATGGAATTGATGGGGCAGTAGCCGCAAGTAGAGCAGCGTATGTGGGAGGATGTGCAGCGACTTCGAATGTATTGGCAGGTAAATTATTTGATGTTCCTGTGAAGGGAACTCACGCACATAGTTGGGTAATGAGTTTTGAAAATGAGTTGACCGCGTTTGAAAAATATGCGGAGGCTATGCCTAATAATTGCATCTTTCTGGTTGATACTTATGATACAGTAGAGGGAGTGAAAAAAGCGATTGAGATAGGAAAAAAGCTACGAGAAAAGGGATATGATATGTTGGGGATTCGTTTGGATTCAGGTGATTTGGCGGATTTGAGTATTAAGGCTCGTGTGCTATTGGATGAGGCAGGTTTTCCTGATGCGAAGATAGTAGCAAGCAATGACCTTGACGAATATCGCATTCAATCGCTGAAAGAAAAAGGCGCGAAGATCACGGTTTGGGGAGTGGGTACTCGTTTGGCTACGGCTTATGATCAACCTGCTTTGGGAGGTGTATATAAATTGGCAGCTATTCGACAAGAAACAGGAGAGTGGGATTATAAAATCAAATTATCAGAACAAGCCATTAAGACCTCTAATCCAGGTTGCTTGCAAGTACGGCGGTATGAGGAGGCTGGTACACCAGTAGC
>JAHDCM010000277.1:0-3737 GCA_020629895.1 Bacteroidota bacterium | reverse complement strand
ACTGATTATTGTGTTAAGTTTACAGCATTGGATGCTGTTAAGCTAGGCTTTAAAACCTTTCTGATTTTAGAAGGATGTCGCGGGGTTGATTTGCAAAAAGGAGATGTAGAAAAAGCGATTGAAGATATGCAAACAGTGGGGGTAATTGTTCTTAATGATTCCTCATATACTGTTTCGCTGCCTTACTAGCGTCTAAGTAATTGGAGTTTTTCAAGTAATTTCGATCATCGTAATAAGCGAAGATAAGCGAACCATTTTTAATCGTATTGATGATTTTTTCGTGGGTAGCCATTGGTAAAGATGGACAACCCCAGCTACGACCAATACGTCCATGTTGACGAATAAATTGTCTACTCACATAAGGTGCGCCATGAATCACAACTGCTCGTTCTCTGGCTTTGTGGTTAAATCCATATTCTAGCCCATCAAGTCGGAGTGAATAACCATGTTGTCCTTGATAGGTATTGGATGCCTTGAAAAAGCCTAAACTGGTTTTATGAGAACCTGATTTATTAGAGAATTTTTTAGCGTAGGCTACTCCTGTTTTTTGCCCATGAGCGACTAAGCTATGGTGAACTAGTTTTTTGCGTTTCACATCCACCACATACATCCGTTTCTTATTACAATGTTGTCGGTAATCAATAACAGTTAATAAGTGATTGCTAGAACGAATTTTGCCCTGTGCTTTTAAGTTGTACATACCTGTTAAAGCATACTTGAAAACCATATAATCAAGTTTCTTTTTATCCAATCCCGCTTCATAATATACATCGCGCGTATGTTGCTCAAATAACCGCTGCGAATTCATTTTTAGGGCATTGACAGCCGCATGAGCTGCATAGGTCATGGCAATATTTAAAGGAGGTGTTTTAATTTGACTGGTAATAGGAGTTGGAATGTATAGTTGTCTGGTGTACTCAGTCAAAATAAACTCAGGAGCTGGTTCGGGTAGGCTTGGAGCCGCTAAAATTTTGACTGGAGCGGCCGCTAAACTTGTAGGCTGTGGCTTGAATAATTGCTTTTCATACACATTGGCAAAGAAATCAATAATCTCAGTCAAAGTGTTGGTACTAGAATTAGAAGAAGGTGTTTTTTCGTCTGCGAAACCTAATACGCTACTAAAAAGCAAAAAATATATAATAAAGGTGCTACGCACCAGTAATTGCGAGTTGTTGGAAATGATCATTGGTTAGGGTCTTGTCAGGATTAATTAGTGCTATTTGATTAAATTGAATGGGGATTAATAATTAGCAAATAATGGTTCGATTTGTTTTACATACTTAATCCTGATAGATGTAAAAAACATGCCAAAATTAATAAAGAAAATTGACAAAAGGGCAAGGGGAGCTTTAATTTTTATAAATGTTAGTCTTATAGTTATGTATAGGTGATTTGTGTAAATTAAAAGGGCTTCACAATCACCTCGCCATCATAAAACGGAATGAGTTTTAAATCTATTGCGCGAGCAAATAAATGCTTGACTGCTTTTTTTCCAAGTGTGTCCAAAGTAATAGTAAAATCATTTACATACAGCTGGATATGCGATAACATCACCGATTCATCCATTTCTTGTGCATATTTTCGTACATAATTTAAGGTTCCTTCTGGGTGTTTGAGTGCATAAGCAACACTTCTACTCAATACACGATCTACTTTTTGTTGTATTTCCAATGGAAAGGTACGTTTAATAACAATTCCTCCTAGTGGAATAGGTAGTTGGGTACTAGATTCCCAATATTCTCCCAAATCCATGATTTTTACTAACCCACGATCTTGGTAAGTAAAGCGATTTTCGTGAATAATCAACCCTAGATCAACAGCACCTGTTAGTACTGCTTCTTCTATTTCTGAAAATAAATAGGCTTGTCGATTGCTGGCATTAGGAAATGCTAAACCAAGTAGAAAATTAGCGGTTGTGTAGGTTCCTGGGATGGCAATTTTGGCATGATCAATATCAGCAGGTTCCCAATAACGAGTGCCAATCAACAATGGGCCACAGTTATTACCCAATGCACTACCACTATTTAGTAAAATATAGGTGGGTAATACATAACCAAGAGCATGATAACTCAATTTGCTCATATCTAGTGTCCCTTCAAAAGCCAAGCGGTTCAGTTCTTCAACATCGGCAATAGTTATATCAAATTCCAAGCCTTCTGTGTCTATCTTGTGATGCAGTAGCGCATCAAAAATAAATGTATCATTGGGACATGGAGAAAATCCTAAACTTAGTCGCATTGTTTGTTTTTATAGTCATTTCAATCAACACTGCACTAGGTCAATTTGTTTGAGGAGACTCCGATAATTCTTTTAAAAAGTCCTCTAACACCTCATTTACATTTTTGATGGCTAATGGAATATCCCATTGACTTTTATCACGTACAGTTACAAAGTTTGAAATTCCACGAATTTGAATAAACGGAACATTTGCTTGCAAACAAGCATAAAAAAAAGCGGCTCCTTCCATACTTTCGATATCTGGTGAAAAACGCGTTTTCAACAAAGTGATGCTTTCTGTACGACCACTTACCTTATTTACAGTAACTCCCTTTACTAGTGGTAATTTAGTCAAAGCAGGGTAGACCATTTTATCTAAGTGCGTATTGTGCATATAGCCATTTTGATAAGGGTAGGCATCTGCATCCACAAAATCCATATCTTTGAATGAAAGAAAATTATTTCCGTCTTCTGCGCCCAAATCAGCTATAATTTCAGACTGTACATTTACAACACTCCCCACCTCCAAGTCAGTATTAAAACTACCCGCTATTCCTACATTGATCACTAAATCGTATTTTTTCTTTTCTAATTGTCGTCCCAAAAAATAGGCTGTTTGCATCATGCCTATACCTGTAATGACACGATCAAAGTGCCATCCAAAAGGTTGGCGACTGATGGCATATTCTGTTACAGCATCTAAAGCCGTTACCTTATATCTAAGCTCCAATTTCTGAATTTCAGCAGCAGTGGCTGCAACAGTTAATATTTTCATGATATGTTTAGCTCAATTTGTAAACAGTATAGTATCTTTGTATTCACACATTAAGACGTTTTTTAAAACGTCTCTAATTCACTTATTCATTCACTCATGGTTTATCTAACAAGAAGAGAACGATTTAACGCAGCACATAAGCTCTATAATCCGCATTGGGACGAAGCTAAAAATAAGGAAATATTTGGAAAATGTGCCAATAAGAATTGGCATGGGCATAACTATCACTTATATGTAACAGTAAAAGGGAAAACTGATCCTAATACTGGCTTTGTTATGAATGCAAAAACATTAAGTGACCTGATTAAACGAGTGGTTATTGACAAAGTGGATCATAGTAACCTTAATTTAGATGTTGATTTTTTACAAGGAATATTACCCTCTACTGAGAATTTTGCCAAAGCTATATGGCATGAGTTAGCTAAACATTTGGTAGGAGTAGAGCTACATTGCATACGTTTACATGAGACAGAAAATATCTATGTAGAATATTTTGGTGAAGTATAAAAAATAGAAACTAGTAGATCAAAAACAAGGTAGGCAAGGTTTTTATAGATATTCTTTTTTAAAAATGTGTGTAATGCGTTGATAAACAAGGTTTGTATGTGGATTGATAACTAACTTACGTTAGTATAGATATGAAATTTGTTATTTTATTTATTTAAATTAGAACTTTGTCATTAAAATGTCAGTTAATAACCTTGTAAACTTGCCTAACATAACCCACTAACGTTAAAGTTATGTA
>JAHDCM010000276.1 GCA_020629895.1 Bacteroidota bacterium | reverse complement strand
TTTCGCCTCGTGCCTGTTGATGCGTTCACGCATTGACAGGCGAGGCGAAAAAAGGGCATGCCCAAAAAATTATCTTGAAAATCTTCCTGACCACACTGCCTCATTTCCTCTTCCATCAACTACCACTAACTTCATCGAATGATTGCCGCGTCCTACACGTCCATCAAATCGGTATCGAAGGCGGGCTGATTTTGCATCGTACTCCATTAATACCCAATTGCCATCAATGTAGGCATTATACGATTTAATACCTGATAGGTTATCAGAAATTTTGAAGGTAATGGTACTGTTTTTTGCCATTGATTTACCATTAGAAATATTGATGGGTTGAATGACGGGTGGACGGGTATCGACGGTGATGTAAAAGCTTCCAAATTCTTTGCTGGATGCCTTCAAGTAGCCCCCTTCCCATTCGCCACCAATACTACTAACTCTACCCGCGCTATTTTTTCGTGCAATGAGAACTTTATTTCGTAGTCGATCTGGTACTCTGGAGCCATTGATAGCGACATCGAAGTATTTATGGACGGGAGTTTTGCCGTCGTGTACTTTGTGAATATCACTATACACGTACTGACTGGTGGATGGCTTTGTGGTATGTTTTAAAGGTATGTTATCGTAAAAAGAACCTGCTTCGAAGTTTAAGTTTAGTCCTTTATCAGAATAGGTCTGCGGCATATTGTGTGGTAACATGGCCTGATAATTTCCTATATAAGGAGCTTTAAAACCTATACTAGGCTTATATTTGAGATTCATAGCTAGTACTTTGGTATTGCCCGATACATCTCGCACCTTGAAAATGACCTTGTGCATGAGTCCATCGCTCAGGTCAATAATACCATCGTTAATGGCTGTTTCGTAAATAGAAAGTTGGTTTCCAGGGTCTCGAAAACATTTTTGCATCCATCCTTTGCCTTCTTTTTTATAGGTATAGTCGCAATGCGAGTTGATATAACGCGATTCATGAAAGGCAATCCGATCCATTTTGAAGCTATAAACAGGCACACCATTATCAAGCATTTCTACGCTAAAGGCTCCATTTAGATTATTGGCTGCATCTTGTTTATCATAGGCTTTAATACCTAACCCTACTCGTGGTGTTCCTACATTGATGACGTTACTTTTGGCAGAAAAATTACCTGAACTATTTTTCACAATTTCAATGGTTTTGGCTTTGGTACGACGACCTGATTGATCAAACTGATAAAGTGCTGCTCCGCTAATAATGGGTTTACGTGTATCGGCTATTTTGAAGCCAAATAGTAATGGGTTGAGAGCTTCTTCGGTGTGTGCATCGCGTATTTCGAAGTGCAAGTGCGGTGCCGTGGAGCTACCTGTATTTCCAGATAAGGCCACCACTTGGCTTTGGGTAACGGGTAATACACCTGCTGGAATTTGAATATCTAACTCTGACTTTTGTTGGGAATATTGCTGTTGTTTTAAATAGGCTCCTATTGCTCCTTTAAACTCATTGAGATGGGCATATACACTAGTGTACCCATTGTAGTGTGTAATGTATAACGCTTTTCCATATCCTCGTGAAGAGACCTTAATACGAGACACATAGCCATCAGCAATGGAATAGATACGATAGTTTTCGGAGCCATTGGTTTTGCAGTCTATTCCTGCGTGAAAGTGATTATTTCGTAGCTCACCAAAATTCCCTGCTAGTACAAGAGGAATCCCTAATGGAGAACGAAAACCAAAATCGGTGTTTGTTATATCATAACACTGTTCATAGTAGTTAGGAAGTGGCATTGTTGTTGCCTCAAAATCTTTCATTGCTTCTGCACAATGTGTTGCACAGGCATTAGCTACCTGCACGCTTATCAAAAAACTGAAGAAAAGAGAAAACATTAATGGGATTCGGTTCATATCTTATAAATTTAAGCGGTTTTTATGGACGTTTTTACAACAATTTCATGAATAATTTTGTAATTGTAACTGAGAAAACAATTGTTTTGTAGATTATCTTATTTAGTCTCATTAATTTAATACCTTAGAGCAGGTAATTTCGTTATCTTTGTGTTAGTAATACCAATCAAGTAAAAAAACGGCGATTCATATTTATTGATTTTTTTGTTTAAACCTTCTAAATAATCCACCATCTAATGATGGGATATAAATAAATGGGAAGCGTTTAATATGAACAGCTCTTTGATTTTGAGAAAGTAATGTTCCCCCATTTTCCTAGTAAAAGCACTACCTTAGTACATTATTAATGCGTGTAAACAGCTCCTATCTTTGTGTAGTAGTTTGTTGTTATATTGCATACAAATAATTATTCTCCCTTAGTATAGAATCATATTTATCATAAAAATTAAATTTCAGGACTGATGAGAAGTTTTTTCGCATTCTTATTCTTCTTGCTCGTTAGTGGAGCAACTGTAAGTGATGCTTACGCACAACTTGAATGTACCAATCGAACAGAACTACCTGTTTGGATTGCTATTGCTTATAATTATACGCCTCCAGATAGTGATTGGTCAGATAATGACTGGGTAACAGAAGGATGGTTGTACATAAAACCAGGTGATACTGTTACCTTATCCAAGCACATGGGATATGATAAAGAGATGGGCTTTAAAAATAACTTTTTCTACTATGCCTATCAACCAAATGGAAGAGAATGGAAAGGGATTAGAAAATTTGCTTTAGATAAGCGTCCACCTAATGCTAAAACCCCTGATGAGTTTGATTTCAAAATTCGTAGAGCGCACAAAAATTTGACTGTTGATAAGCGACGTAATCCTAACTATGAGCGTTTCTTATTTAAAGGTGGTGACTTAGGAGACAAATCTTATGCGATCATTGAACTTGGTCAGAATGACATAAATGATACTCCTGATAGTGCTGGCGATCAGATCATTAAAGCTCCAGGCAAATAAGTAGTTGTTAAACGAGTGCTTATTTTGTAGCAATACTTACCTAATTATTTCTCTTCTCAGAAGAAATTCGAAAAAAGAGTAATGGTTTTATAAAAACCATTACTCTTTTTTTGTGCTATCATTAGAAATTAGGCTCTAAGGTACCTTCAAAATCACTGATAATTTGAACGACCTCACTAATGTCATCTGTAATTTGAATGAGGTCAATATCGTGTGGGCTAATTGTTTGCTCTTTGTCTCTTAGCACTTCTTTGACCCAATCAATCATACCTGCCCAAAAATCTTTTCCCATCAATATGACTGGCACCTTCGAAATTTTCTTTGTTTGAATAAGTGTTAGACATTCAAACAACTCATCTAAGGTACCAAACCCTCCTGGTAAGAAAATAAAGGCTTGTCCATACTTAACAAACATCACTTTTCGTACAAAGAAATAACGGTGGTTTAACAACTTATCAGTATCAATAAACGGATTGTGTGATTGCTCATGTGGCAAATCAATATTTAGTCCTACTGATTTTCCTTCTGCATCTCTAGCACCTTTATTTGCTGCTTCCATAATACCTGGCCCTCCTCCTGTAATCACGCCATATCCTTCATCGACTAATGCTTTTGCCAAATCAACAGCCATTTGATAATAAGGATGGTCGGGCTTGGTACGCGCTGACCCAAAAATAGAAATACAAGGGCCAATTTGATTCATTGTTTCAAAGCCATCTACAAATTCCGACATGATTTTAAAGATTCTCCAAGAAGACTCTCCTTTCAGTCCTGTCCATTCCTTATTCGGATGTAATTTTTCCATACATTTTTAATTTATTGTTTGATTATAAACGTTCTACTGTTGCCTTTTCCGAAATTGCCCATAGACCAGCAAAAGTAAGCATTCCATTCAATAAAAGAACAGCAAAACCCAGATTTATAGGCGTATAAGTGTTTAATAAGTAACCTGTTAGTGGGGCAGCGATACAAATAATGGGTACCAAGATACTATCTCTGATTTGTCGGTCTTTTATAAACAAGCCAAAAGCATACAAGCCCAATAAAGGCCCATAGGTATAAGTAGCCACCATAAATAAAGAAGAGATCACCTCTCTTTCTAGGACATAGTTAAAAATGATAATGACCAATAAGACCAATATCGTAAAACCAATATGCACTTTATAACGGGTATTTTCTAGCTCTTTATCAGAAGTACCTGTAAGTGCCTTTTTCTCAAAGCCTAAAAAATCAATACAAAAAGAAGTTGTTAAAGCTGTTAAAGCCGAATCGGCACTTGAATATGCCGCAGCAATCAGGCCAATTAAGAAAACGACTCCAATAAACGGGGGGAAATACTCAATAGCCATAGTAGGGAACATGTGATCGGTACGAGCAGGTACCAACATAAACCCTTTTGCCTCAGCATATAAATACAATAAGGCTCCTAAGCTCACAAATAATAAGTTCACAAAAAACAAAACCACACTAAAGCTAAACATATTCAACTGTGCCTCTCCAATATTTTTACAGCTATTGTTTTTTTGCATCATATCCTGATCTAGTCCTGTCATGCAAATAGCGATAAACGCTCCACTCATAAACTGTTTCAAGAAAAATTTATCTTGTGCCACATCTCCAAAAAACATTTTTGAGTAGTCGCTATCTGCTACTGCGCTTACCATCCCACTAATGCCCCACCCCAAATCTTTTCCAATCCAGTAAAGGGTAGCAAATACAGCTAACAACATAAATGTTGTTTGCAAGGTATCCGTCCACACAATGGTTCTGATGCCCCCTTTCAAGGTATATAGCCATATCAAGAGTAAGGTAAACAAGACATTGACCACAAAATGGACTCCTAACTCGTCAAAAACAAATTGCTGTAAAACCAATGCTACTAGAAAAAGCCGAAAAGACGCGCCAATAGTTCGGGAAAGTAAGAAAAAAGCTGCTCCTGTTTTATAAGACCACGTTCCAAACCGTTTTTCTAAATAAGTATAAATAGAGGTCAAATTTAAGCGATAATACATCGGCATCAACACAAGTGCAATAACTGCATACCCCACCATATATCCTAGTGCAATTTGCATATATGAAAACTGCCCATTGACACTCGAAAAATTACCGATTACTCCAGGAATAGAAATAAAGGTTACTCCTGAAAGAGAGGCACCAATCATTCCAAAAGCCACTACATACCAGGGCGACTCTTTTTTTCCCAAAAAAAAGGCACTGTTACTACTGTCTTTTCCTGTCAACCAAGAAATACAAAATAGCACCAACATATACACAATAATAATCCCGATAATAACCGCAGGTGATAAAGACATAAAAGTAGATTTAGTGGGTATAAACAAAGAACTAACTAATGTAATTATTTTTTTACAGTGCGGCTTATTTTTACTGGGAATTATTGTTTTTTAGGGCGTATCCCCCTTTTTTCCAATCAACCTGACAGGTAGATTGGAAAAAAGGGGGTCGGGCTATCCGCTTGTAGTGGGCTTGCATACACTAGTTCAGCTAATACGCCTAGCAGTGTCTTCCGCTGTCAGCCCTGCTAGTCGTAGCTTCACTAGTGTCTACTTCGCCAAGCTACCGCTACTATCCCTTACGCG
>JAHDCM010000275.1:2791-5497 GCA_020629895.1 Bacteroidota bacterium | reverse complement strand
TAGTCAGTAAAAAAAATAAAATTCGTTCTATCGAGTAAAAAAGTGTAATTTTGCAGGCAATATGGATAATATTAGAAATTTTTGCATAATAGCACATATTGATCACGGTAAGAGTACACTGGCAGATCGTATGTTGGAGATGACTAGTACAGTCAATGAACGGAAAATGCAAGACCAATTGCTAGACAATATGGACTTGGAACGAGAACGAGGAATTACCATTAAGAGTCATGCCATTCAGATGGATTATACCAAAGATGGTACGCCTTATACTTTTAACCTGATTGACACGCCTGGTCATGTTGATTTTTCTTACGAGGTATCTCGTTCGATAGCGGCTTGTGAAGGAGCTTTGTTATTGGTAGATGCTTCACAAGGAATACAAGCACAAACGATCTCTAATTTGTATTTGGCAATTGAGCATGATTTAGAGATTATTCCAATTGTGAATAAAGTGGACATGGATGGAGCAATGGTGGAAGAGGTGGCAGATCAAATTATGGATTTAATTGGTTGTGATCGAGAGGAGATATTGGAAGCTAGTGGCAAAACAGGGCTTGGTGTTCCTGAAATTTTGTCGCGTATTGTTGATGTGATTCCTGCGCCTGAAGGTGATCCTGAAGCACCTTTACAAGCTTTGATTTTTGATTCGGTATTTAATTCTTATCGTGGTGTGATTGCTTATTTTCGCATTATGAATGGACGAATCAACAAAGGTGATTTGGTGAAATTTGTTAGTACAAACGAGTCTTATGGGGCAGACGAAATTGGTATTTTGCGTTTGGATATGGAAAAGCGAGAGACACTTGGAGCAGGGAATGTGGGCTATATCGTAACAGGAATTAAAGATTCTAAAGAGATAAAAGTAGGGGATACGATTACGCATGTCAAAAATCCTTGTGATAAAGGTATTGAAGGGTTTGAGGATGTGAAACCGATGGTTTTTGCGGGAATTTATCCAATGGACACAGATGATTATGAAGATTTGCGTGATTCGTTGGAGAAGTTGCAGCTAAATGATGCTTCTTTGGTATATGAGCCTGAAACGTCTTTGGCTTTGGGTTTTGGCTTTCGATGTGGGTTTTTAGGGATGCTGCATTTGGAAATTGTACAAGAGCGTTTGGATCGAGAGTTTGAGATGCCTGTGATTACCACTGTTCCTAACGTATCATATTTTGCTTATACCAACAAAGGAGAAAAGGTGTTGGTAAATAACCCTTCCGATTTGCCAGGAGGAGCGTATCTCAATTATGTCGAAGAACCTTATATTGATGCACAAATTATTACCAAACCCGAATTTATTGGTAAAATCATGTCTTTGTGTATTGAACGTCGAGGAATCTTAAAAAATCAAGTGTACTTATCTGAAACAAGAGTTGAATTGAGTTTTGAATTACCACTGGCAGAAATTGTATTCGACTTTTATGATAAGCTCAAGTCTATGTCAAAAGGATATGCGTCTTTTGATTATCAAATGACCGATTATCGACAGTCGGATTTAGTAAAACTGGATATACTCCTTAATGGTGAGAAAGTAGATGCTTTGTCGGCACTTATTCACCGTAATAAAGCCTACTATTTTGGGCGGAAACTGTGTGAGAAATTGAAGGAGTTGCTACCAAGACAGCAGTTTGTGATTGCGATTCAGGCAGCTATTGGAGCAAAAGTGATTGCGCGTGAAACGATTCGAGCGATGCGTAAAGACGTGACAGCTAAATGTTATGGTGGAGATATTACGCGTAAACGTAAACTACTTGAAAAACAGAAGAAAGGAAAGAAGCGAATGCGCCAAATTGGAACCGTAGAAGTACCACAAAAAGCCTTTTTAGCAGTGCTGAAGCTGAATGATTAAGTTTGCTTTATTGTATTGAAAAAAAAGAGCTGTCTATTTATGTAGACAGCTCTTTTTTTTATGTCTATCTTTTTATACAACCATTTGTGGGTATAGAGTGTTATATTTATGGTGAGTTTTTTTACAAAAAATGGCAAAAAACATTCAATAATATGTTTTTTTGTCAAAATAAAGTAAATAAGGAAGTGTTTCTCAAAATAAAGAAGAAGTAGCACCTTTTTTGACCTACTAATAAGTAGATACTCAGTAGGTCGGAGCTACTGAGTAAATAAAGGTTATACAATTTTTTTGGGAACACAATATTTTAGCTTTTCATGATTGCCGCTTGGGAAAATGATTTTTCGTTTTTCCAAAGCGGTTTTTATGTTTTATCCGTTGTTTTAGTAATGCCGATAGTTTGCCTTATGAGATGCTTTCCTTAATTTCGCAGCATATATTTTACGCCAACAGCTAATTACGCCAACCATGCAATTATTGAATGGAAAAGAATTGTCCCGTATTTTAAAGGGAGAAATAAAAACAAAAGTAGATAAACTAATAGAGAGTGGTGCGCGCCCTCCCCATCTAGCTGCTATTCTTGTCGGTACAAATGGAGCTAGTGAAACCTATGTCAATCACAAGGTCAAAATGTGTCAAGAGGTAGGATTTGAATCAACCTTATTGCGCATGCCCGAAACAGTTACCGAAACCGAATTGATCGAACAAATTCAACGCTTTAATCAGGCTGATTTTATTGATGGCTTTATTGTGCAACTTCCGCTACCACGCCACATCAATGCCGACCGAATTTTGCACGCCATAGATTATCGAAAGGATGTAGATGGGTTTCATCCTGTTAATATTGGGCGAATGAC
>JAHDCM010000275.1:0-2691 GCA_020629895.1 Bacteroidota bacterium | reverse complement strand
AAGCCTAATTTTATTCGAGAAGATATGGTAAAAGAGGGAGCCGTAATTGTAGATGTAGGTATTACACGTGTACCTGATAGTTCTCGAAAATGGGGGTATCGCTTGGTTGGAGATGTTGATTTTGAAACGGTTAGCCCCAAATGCAGTTTTATTACACCTGTCCCTGGTGGAGTTGGCCCTATGACAGTTGTATCGCTGCTACTCAATACCCTAAAAGCGGCTTCCAAAGAGATTTATTAAAAATGTAAGGCCAGCCAAACGCAAGCAGGGGTTTTACTAGTATAAATTACGCGATGTTTTCTATGTGCAGGTATGTGTATATAGTCGCCTGCTACTAATGATACCTGCTCTCCCGCTTCATGATCCATTAATAAAGTGGCTGTTCCTTGTAATAAGACGACCCATTCCTCGCGGTCTTGGTCGTACCATTCGTCAACGGGACTAATCTGCCCCGTAGAAATAATACGCTCTAATAAAAAATGCTCCTGTTTTAGAAGTTCCTCAAATATTTCCGCATCTTTAGCGGCTGAAGTGATTTGAAATAAGTTTTGTTTCTTCATCTTTATGTTTTCAAAAAGTATAATGCCACATCTCAATATCGAAATAAAAGCTCGTTGTTCCAAGCCCGATTTTGTGCGTCAACAATTGCGGGAAAATAAAGCTGATTTCAAAGGTACAGATCATCAAATAGATACTTATTTCAAGGTGCCGCAAGGCCGTCTCAAATTACGAGCAGGAAATATCGAAAACTCGCTCATCTATTATGAACGTTCTGATACTGCTACTCCTAAAGCTTCTCATGTAAACCTTGCTCGTCTAACAGGTAATGAGGGAGTAAGAGAGGTACTACAAGCCGCATTAGGCATAAAAGTAGTGGTAGATAAACAACGCGAAATCTATTTTATTGATAATGTGAAGTTTCATGTTGACGAGGTACAGACACTCGGTAGTTTTGTAGAAATCGAAGCCATTGATATTGATGGCAATATAGGAGAAGCCAAATTGCATGAACAATGTGCCTATTATATGAATTTATTACAGATTCAAAAGACAGATTTAATGCATTGTTCATACAGTGACCTGCTAAGTAGAGACGTTTTGTAAAACGTCTTAGGTACCCCAATGTAGAGATGTTTTGTAAAACGTTTTACACCATTAATCCCAACGGGATTTAGTCATTAATATGAGACATCGTCTCATGAAAACAAACCTCATGGAAGTAAGCACTGAACAAACAAATGTGATCTCCATTGAAAATATCATTAAGGCAAGTTATCGTTTAAACGGAATAGTTGAGGAAACACCCGTACAACGTAGTCTTACCTTATCTGATAAATACAATGCCCAAATATTCTTGAAGCGCGAAGACTTACAGGTAGTGCGCTCTTACAAAATACGAGGGGCATACAATCTTATTTCACAACTCAACGAAGCAGCACGAGAAAAAGGTGTCGTATGCGCAAGTGCAGGAAATCATGCGCAAGGTTTTGCCTATTCCTGTCGGTTACTAGGAATCAAGGGTGAAATTTATATGCCTTCTACTACGCCTTCCCAAAAAATACAACAAGTACAACGCCTCGGTAAAGGAATGGTAAAAGTCATTCTGACAGGTGATACCTTTGATGCTGCTTATGCAGAAGCATTGGCTTATTGTGAAAAAACAGGTAAAACACAAGTCCCACCATTCGATCATCCTCGCATTATTGAAGGACAAGGAACCGTAGGAGTTGAAATGCTCAATCAATTTAATGGCCCCATTGACTATCTCTTTGTACCTATTGGTGGAGGCGGACTCAGTGCAGGAATTGGAGCCTATTTTCAAAAAATGAGTCCCGAAACAACCATTATTGGAATAGAGCCACAAGGCGCACCTGCCATGAAAACAGCCATTGAGAAAGGAGCTATTGAAACCCTTGAAAAGATAGATACGTTTGTAGATGGAGCCGCTGTAAAACGGGTAGGGGAGTACACTTATCCAATTTGTAAAAAAGCCTTGCGAGAAGTCTGCCTAGTACCCGAAGGAATGGTTTGTAGTGTTATTTTGCAAATGTATAATCGAGATGCCATTGTGGTAGAACCAGCAGGAGCTTTATCTATTGCAGCACTACACTTTTATCAAGAAGAAATTAAAGGCAAAAATGTCGTTTGTATCGTAAGTGGTGGAAATAATGACATTGAGCGAATGCCCGAAATCAAAGAGCGTTCCTTGATGTATGAGGGGCTAAAACACTATTTTATCATCAACTTCCCACAACGCGCAGGAGCTTTGCGCGAGTTTCTGAAAGATGTACTTGGCCCAAATGATGATATTAGTCATTTTGAATATACCAAAAAAACAGCCAAAACAAATGGCCCCGCATTGGTTGGTATCGAACTAAAAGATAAAAACGATTATCCTGCCCTTATTGAGCGATTGCAAAAGAAAGGCTACGATTTTTCTTGCCTCAATGATGATCCTATTTTATTGAATTTTTTAGTGTAGGGCGTGTCCCCTTTTTGTTAAAAAAAATGCCACCAGCGAGACACTGGTGGCATTTTTTTCAACAAAAAGGGGGCGGGCTATCCGCTTGTAGTTGCCTCATAGCTACTTGTTCAGCTAATTGCCTAGCAGTGTCTTCCCGCTGTCAGCCCTGCTAGTCAAAGCTTCACGAAGCAGCTATTTCGGCAAGCTACCGCTACTATCCCTCACGC
>JAHDCM010000274.1 GCA_020629895.1 Bacteroidota bacterium | reverse complement strand
TTAGCAAATAGTCTAGCAATATTTGATCAATTTATTTTTTCATCTTTACTTAGTAATCCCCTAGTGTCTCTGTTAGTTGTTCGAGTGCATTGGCAAGTTGTTCATCATTAGGCGGGATGCCATGCCATTTGTGCGAGCCTTCCATAAAGTCTACACCTTTTCCCATATCAGTGGTCATGATGATAACAATTGGCTTCCCTTGTCCCGTTTGTTTTTTTGCTTGTTGGAGTGTGTTGACAATAGCTTCCATGTCATGTCCATCCATTTCTAAAACTTGCCATCCGAAGGCTTCCCATTTTGCGGCTAGATTTCCTAATGACATGACCTCATCGGTCGGTCCATCAATTTGTTGGCCATTGTAATCGACTGTTGCAATGAGGTTATCTACTTTATGGTGAGCAGCAAACATGACAGCTTCCCATATTTGCCCTTCTTGTAGTTCTCCGTCGCCGTGCAATGAGAAGACTAGATGCTCGTCCTTATTTAGTTTTTTGGCGAGTGCTGCCCCTATGGCTACTGATAGTCCTTGTCCAAGTGATCCACTTGCTACACGTACACCAGGAAGTCCTTCTTCAGTAGCGGGATGTCCTTGTAGGCGCGAATCAATCTGACGAAAGGTTGCCATTTCTTTGATGGGAAAATAGCCTGCTCTTCCTAGTATGCTGTAAAAGAGTGGCGAGATATGTCCATTGGAGAGAAAGAAAAGGTCTTCATTGATCCCATCCATATTGAATTTGGGATCGTGTTTCATGATTTCGAAGTAGAGGGCTGTTAGGAAATCTGTACAGCCTAGTGAGCCTCCTGGATGTCCTGATTGGCATCCGTGTACCATTCGCACGATATCTCGTCGTACTTGACTGGCAACGTTATTTAGTTCTTGTATGGTCATAGCTTGAATTTTGGCGTTGCAAAGATAAGCTTTTTTAGTGAGTGCGTGCGTGAATGAGTGCGTGCGTGCGTGTTTTTTTGTATTAGAAAGATCAAAAACGGTAGCGTGAATGAAAACTTTCTTGAAAAAGTGTAATTTTGCGCTTCTAACGGTTAGCTTGACTAGCTTAATTTCAGAAAAAAATTATTATTTAATCATATAAAAGCGCGTAAAAATGCCATACGTATTTACTTCAGAATCGGTATCAGAAGGGCATCCAGATAAGGTTGCCGATCAAATTTCGGATGCTATATTAGATGAATTTCTTCGTCAAGACCCTTCATCGAAGGTAGCTTGCGAAACATTGGTTACTACTGGATTGGTGGTGGTAAGTGGTGAGGTGAAGAGTAGTGCTTATGTTGATATTCAAAAGACTGCTCGTGAGGTTATTAAGCAAATTGGCTATACAAAATCCGAATATCAGTTTGATGCGGATTCTTGTGGTGTTATCTCCGCTGTACATGAACAATCTGCTGATATTAACCGTGGGGTAGATCGAGCTAGTGAAGAAGAGCAAGGAGCTGGTGATCAGGGGATGATGTTTGGTTATGCTACTAACGAGACAGACAACTACATGCCTTTGACTTTAGAATTGTCTCATTTGTTGTTGATGGAGTTGGCAGCTATTCGTAAGGAAGGCAAAGTAATGACTTACTTACGTCCTGACTCTAAATCACAGGTAACGGTAGAGTATGATGATAACCATCAGCCTGTTCGTATTGATACGATTGTCATTTCGACGCAACATGATGATTTTGTGAAAGAAGGTGGCGATAAAGATCAAAATACAGCTGATAAGGAGATGCAAGAAACGATTACCACCGATTTGGTTAGTCATTTGATTCCTCGTGTTAAAGCACAATTGCCTGCTCGTATCCAGTCTTTATTTACTGATGATATTCGTTATCTGGTTAATCCTACTGGAAAATTTGTGATTGGTGGCCCGCATGGTGATACTGGTTTGACTGGTCGTAAGATTATTGTAGATACTTATGGTGGTAGAGGTGCGCATGGAGGAGGAGCTTTTTCAGGTAAGGATTCTTCTAAGGTGGATCGTTCGGCAGCTTATGCGACTCGTCATATTGCTAAAAATATGGTTGCTGCCGGGATTGCTGACCAGGTATTGGTGCAGGTAGCTTATGCGATTGGAGTAGCTGATCCGGTGGGTATTTATATTAATACTTATGGTTCTGGTAAAGTTGGGTTGAGTGATGCAGAGATTGGTGCTAAGGTACAAGGCGTTTTTGATTTGCGTCCGAATGCTATTGTTAAGCGTTTTGGATTACAAAAGCCTATGTTTTCTACCACTGCTGCTTATGGGCATATGGGGCGTACTCCTGAAGTAGTAGATGGTGTGGAGACCTTTACTTGGGAGAAGTTGGATTATGTAGATCAGTTGAAGGGAGTTTTTGGTTTGGCGTAGGACGTTGCCCCATGTTATTGCTAATGTCCCGTTGGGACGTAATCGGGCGTTGCCAGATGTTACTGGTAATGTCCCGTTGGGACAATAGGTTTTAATTGCATATTTTTAAGCTTATGGGTAAGGGTTTATTGACTGGAAAACGGGGAATCATTTTTGGGGCATTGGACGAATCATCTATTGCTTGGCAAGTGGCTTTGCGTGCAAAGGAAGAAGGAGCGACCTTTACCCTTACCAATACCCCTGTTGCTTTGCGATTTGGCAAAGTGAAGGAATTGGGGGATTTGTGTGGAGCTTCGGTAATAGCTGCTGATGCGACGAGTGAGGAGGAGTTAAAACTATTGTTTGAGCAATCGGTGGAAGCATTGGGTGGAAAGTTGGACTTTGTGTTGCATTCGATAGGAATGTCGATGAATATTCGGAAGAAGCGGGATTATACTAATTTGAATTATTCATTTTATCAGAAAACGATGGATATTTCTGCGACTTCCTTTCATAAGATTTTACAGACGGCTTATCATTTGGATGCGATTAATGAGTGGGGATCTGTTGTGGCCTTGAGTTATATTGCTGCTCAACGGGTGTTTCCTGGTTATAATGATATGGCAGATGCCAAAGCTGCCTTAGAGTCAATTGCTCGTAACTTTGGTTATTATTATGGTAAAAAATGTAAGGTAAGAGTCAATACGGTTTCACAATCCCCTACTCCTTCTACGGCGGGATCTAGTGTAAATGGTTTTGACCATTTTTATGATTATGCTCACCAGTTATCTCCTTTGGGTAACGCTTCGGCAGCGTCCTGCGCCGATTTTTGTGTGCTTCTTTTTTCGGATTATATGCGTATGGTAACGATGCAGAATTTGTATCATGATGGCGGTTTTTCGATGGTTGGAACTAGTACTCAGTCAAGATAAAATTGACAACTGATTTCGACGATTTTTGCTTCCTGACTTTGTTGTAAAGCCTCATCGTAGCTAAGGCTATGCCTACGTTTTACGCCTCGTCAGAAAGCAAAACTCATTCTAAATCAACTCGTCATTTTAACATTGACTGAGTACTAGTGAAAGATTGAGGTACTAATGTCCCTTCAGGACATAATCGTCTATTATTTAGTTACAAGTAATTGTTAAGCCATCGTAGGAGAGGAAGACATTAGCGGGAAGTTCGTTTTGTACTTCGTCAAAGTCGCCCATTTGGTGGCTAATGTGAGTAAGATATGCTTTTTCGGGTTGGAGTTCTTCGATGATTTGGAGGGCTTTTTCGAGGTTGAAATGCGACCAGTGTTCGGTTTTCCGCAATGCATTAAGCACGAGTATTTTAGTCCCTCTAATTTTGTTCATTTCTTGGGGAGCGATATAGCTGGCATCTGTAATATAGGTAAAGTTTCCGAAGCGATAGCAGGTAACGGGAAGGTTTCCGTGAATGACGTTGATAGGTAGGATTTTAATACTACCTATTGTAAAACTCTTTTGAGGCAATTCTATTAATTCAACTACGGGTGCACCAGGATATTTTTTTTCTGCGAAGATATAAGGAAAGGTTTCAGCCAACACCTTTTGCACTTGTGGAGTTGCATATACCTCCATGCCTTTTTGTTGCCATAAATTATAGGCTCTCACATCATCCAAACCAGCTTTGTGGTCATTGTGTTCGTGTGTCATTAGGATGGCATCGAGTTGGGTGACATTTGCTCGAAGCATTTGTTGGCGAAAATCAGGACCACAATCAATGACTAGGGTTGTGCCTTCATTTTCTACAAGTAAGGAGCAACGTAATCGTTTGTTTTTGGGTTTGGTAGACTGACATACTGCACATACGCATCCAATTAGTGGGATGCCCATTGAAGTGCCAGTTCCTAAGAAAGTAAATTTAGTCATGCTTGTTTTTATTCTTCTTCGTCTAGTTGATCTTCTTCATCTATTGTTTCTTCCGTTTCCTTTTTTTGTGCATACACTTCTCGATCTAGTTTTTGGTATAGTTTTTTGGAGGCGGTAGAGACTAAGTCCTCATTGACATTTATGGTGCCAATTATGTCTATTAATGCACCAATTTGTGCCTCTATGGAATGGTATCTATTTAGTACAATGACTTTTTTAGCTTCAAGGATACAATATCCTGTATTGAAACTGCCTTTTCCTTTTCTTATTTGATACCCTGATTCTTTGAGCAGTGTTTGAAGTTTTTTGAGGGTATTGGGTGTTTGACTAATCATTGAATTATTTTGGTGAGGTTCAAATATACTTCAAGTAATCTAAATTTTGTTATCTTGAAACAAAATTATCTACTCATGAAACAACTACTTATTGTCTTTCTGCTGTGTTTTAGTACTTCTATTGTTTATGGACAAACTTTTAGGGGAGGTCTTGTATTAGGTGCTAATTTTACACAAATTGATGGGGATGCCATTGCGGGTTATACCAAACTAGGAGCGAATGCTGGATTTATTTCGGAAATTCCCCTTACTGATAACTGGATTATTGGTTTTGAGATTTTATATTCTCAAAAAGGAAGTGCCACTCGTTCTGCCTTTATTAGTCCGAGTGGTGTAGTAGGCAATCGGTTTAAAATTAACTGGGATTATGCCGAAATTCCTGTCTTGATTAAGTATCGTGATACACAAGGCGGTTTGACTTTTGGTTTAGGGCTTTCTTTTAATCGTTTGGTACGCAATCGCTATATTGAGGATGGATTGGACTTAACAGATAGTTATTTCTCAAACTCTCCTCCTAAGAATTTGGATATTAATGGCATGGTAGAGATGAGCTATATGTTTTCTGATTTTTTTGGTTTGAATTTACGCGGTGCTTATTCTGTTTTTTCACAGCGTCAGGACTTGGCGAATAGTCGTTTTCGCAATGCGGGACAATTCAATAATGTAGTATCTTTAAGGACGATATTTTTGTTTAGTGCGTTGTTTAATAAGGAACCTGGAGATTGAGCTGCGTGAGGGATAGTAGTGGTAGCTTGGTGAAATAGACACCTTTATGAGCCTTTTGCTGGCAGGGCTGACGAAGGAAGACACTGCCAGCAATGTAGGCGAATAGGTGGCTATAAGGCAACTACAAACGGATAGCCCGACCTTTTTTCGCCTCGTGCCTGTCGATGCGTCTACGCAGCGACAGGCGAGGCGAAAAAAGGACACGCCCAGGGTTATTGGTGAT
>JAHDCM010000273.1 GCA_020629895.1 Bacteroidota bacterium | reverse complement strand
AATGAGTGGTTGACCGAATGATGGGATAACTGTATGTATCGCATCATCTAGTCATTCTGATAAAGCAACCAAGTTTAGTCACTTCCCGTTTTTATAACGACAACCCAACATTACTTACTACAAAAATTGGTGCAATTATGAAAAAACGAAGTATCCTATTCTTATTATGTACAATTACCTTGCTATTTTCACAATGTTCAAAAGATGATGAAAGTGGTGATTTGAATTTTGCAGATAGTAGTTTAGATAACGCAGATGTCGTTAGTGGTAATATTAGTCCAAGTGAAGGAGAAGAGATAGGAGGAGGCGAAGAATATGGAGCATATATCGAAAATGCATTTATCAAAACCATTGATGAACCTGTTTCGACCTTTTCGATTGATGCAGATGGAGGTTCTTACAGTAATATTCGTCGTTTCTTAAAAACCTCTTCATTGCCTCCTCAAAATGCCGTTCGTATTGAGGAGATGATCAATTATTTCGACTATGATTATCCGAGTACCAAAGATGGACATCCCCTATCGGTAAATACAGAAGTGGGTACTTGTCCGTGGAATTCCGATCACAAGCTCATTCAAATCGGTATTAAAGGAGAGCGGATAGATGTCAGTCAACTTCCTGCGTCTAACCTAACTTTCTTAGTAGATGTGTCTGGTTCGATGAGTTCAGATGACAAACTAGGACTATTTAAAGAAGGAATTAAATTGCTTGTCAATCAGATGGATGAAGAAGATCGCATTGCCATTGTTACTTATGCCAGCAATCCAGGTGTACATTTAGAAGCGACTGCGGGTGACAAAAAAAATAAAATTATAAACGCCATCAATGAGCTAGGAGCAGGTGGTAGTACTGCAGGTGAAGGCGGAATTTTGGCAGCTTATGAAATTGCTCAAGCCAATTTTATTGAAGGAGGAAACAATCGTATTATTATGGCAACAGATGGTGACTTTAATGTTGGACTTTCTGGTTTAGATGAGTTAATAGAATTGATTGAAAAGAAAAGAGAGGAAAAAAATATTTTCCTCACGACCCTCGGATTTGGGACAGGTAATTATCGTGAAACTATTTTAGAGCAATTAGCCAATAATGGCAATGGTACCTACGAGTATATTGATGACATCAAACAAGCCGAAAAGGTATTTATACACGACTTTGGAAAATTATATACCGTTGCTAAAGATGTAAAAATTCAAGTAGATTTTAATCCTTCTGTTGTGGCGCAGTATCGCTTGGTAGGTTATGAAAACCGATTATTAGAAAATGAAGATTTTGAAGATGATAAGAAAGATGCGGGAGAGTTAGGTTCTGGGCAAAATGTCACCGCTATTTATGAGGTGATCTTGGCGAGTCGAGCTACTTATTTAAATACCATTCCGTTGAGTGTTGATTTTCGTTATAAAACACCAACAGGTGGAACGAGTACCCTTATTGAGGTAGATGCCATTGACCTAGATCAAGATTGGGCGAGTGCTTCCGAAAACTTCCGATTTGCAGCATCCGTAGCGGCTTTTGGTCTGTTGTTGAGAGACTCGGAGTATAAAGGAGATGCCACTTTTGATAAAGTCAAACAATGGGGGCAAAATGCGAGTAGTTTTGATCCAGGAGCTTATCGAGCAGAGTATTTACAATTAGTAGATCGGGCAAGTAAGTTGTAAAGAAAAAAATAGTGGAGTAACATTTTACTTCAATAAGAATAACTGAAAAGCTACCTTTGTTGTGAAAACAATAAAAGGTGGCTTTTTTGTTTATACAACTACCTAAGTTCAACCTTTTAAGAAGTCAACGAGTTATACAATCATTCTTGCAACGAAAATAAACCGTCATCAATGACCATACAAGAAGCCGTCCAACAGAAAATTCTAGTAATTGATGGAGCGATGGGAAGCCTCATTCAAGCCTATCAACTTTCAGAAGCCGATTTTAGAGGAGAACAATTTAAAGCGCATCCTTGCGATTTGAAAGGAAATAATGACTTGTTATGTATCACCAAACCCGAAGTGATTGCCGAAATACATCGGCGTTATTTAGAGGCAGGTGCCGATATTATTGAAACCAATACCTTTAATGCGACAGCCATTTCACAAAGCGATTACCAGACAGAAGGTTTTGCCTATGACATCAACTATGCTGCGGCTAAATTAGCTAGGGCAGCAGCAGATGAATACACGCAAAAAGACCCCTCTCAGCCGCGTTTTGTAGCAGGAGCCATTGGCCCTATGAATGTGACTGCTTCCTTGTCACCAGATGTCAATCGTCCCGCCTATCGAGCCGTGTATTTCGACGAAATTAAAGCGGCTTACTACGATCAAGCTAAAGGTTTGGTGGATGGAGGAGCCGATGTGCTATTGGTTGAAACAGTGTTTGATACCCTCAATTGTAAGGCTGCCTTATTTGCTATTCAAGAATTATTTGAACAGGAAGGAAAAGAAGTGCCTATTATGGTATCTTTTACCATCACTGATGCTAGTGGACGTACGCTTTCTGGGCAAACCGTAGAGGGCTTTTTAAACTCAGTAAGTCACGCCAATTTATTCAGTATAGGACTCAACTGCTCGCTAGGAGCCGTTGAAATGCGCCCATACCTCGCCGAGTTGTCTAAAATTGCTGACTGTTATGTGAGCTGTTACCCCAATGCAGGTTTGCCTAATGCCTTTGGCGAATATGATGAACAACCCTCCGAAACAGGTAGCTTTATCCGCGAATTTGCTGAAAGTGGCTTAGTGAACTTTGTAGGCGGATGTTGTGGGACGACTCCTGCACATATTACACAAATAGCCAAAGATGTAAAAGGTGCCAAGCCGCGAGAAATCCCCTTTATTCCTTCCTTTTTACGTTTAAGTGGATTAGAAGGAGTAACCATTTATCCTGAAAGCAATTTTGTGAATGTAGGAGAGCGTACCAATGTAACTGGTTCTCGCAAGTTTGCAAGATTGGTTAAATCTGATAATTACGAAGAGGCATTGTCCGTTGCCTTAGATCAAGTACAAGGAGGTGCGCAAATCATTGATGTGAATATGGATGAGGGGATGTTAGATTCAGAAGCGGCAATGAAGCACTTTTTGAATCTCATGGCTTCCGATCCTGAAATTGCCCGTTTACCAGTGATGGTAGACTCGTCCAAGTGGTCAGTTATCGAAACAGGTTTGAAATGCTTACAAGGAAAAGGAGTGGTTAATTCCATTAGTTTGAAAGAAGGAGAGGAGAGTTTTATTGAGCAAGCCAAAAAAATTAAAAAATACGGAGCCGCAGTAGTGGTCATGGCGTTTGACGAAGAGGGGCAAGCAGATACCATTGAACGAAAAGTCGAAATTTGTAAAAGAAGCTACGATATTCTTACCCAAAAAGTGGGCTTTTCAGGTGCTGACATTATTTTTGATCCCAACATCTTTGCAGTAGCTACTGGTATCAAGGAACACAATGAATATGCCGTTGCTTTTATCGAAGCAACTCGAAAAATAAAGGAATTGATGCCAGAGGTGAGTGTGAGTGGGGGAGTGAGTAATATTTCGTTTGCTTTTCGGGGCAATAATGTAGTACGAGAGGCGATGCATGCTGCCTTTTTGTATCATGCGATTAAAGCAGGGATGGATATGGGAATTGTGAATGCAGGAATGATTGAGGTGTATGAAGAAATTCCGAAAGACTTACTGCAATTGGTAGAAGATGTTTTATTTAATCGCTCGGAAGATGCCACAGAAAAACTGGTAGAGTATGCAGAAACAGTAAAAGGATCGGGCAAAAAGCGAGAAATAGACGAAACTTGGCGAGAAGGAAGTGTAGAAGAACGTTTGAAACATGCCTTAGTAAAAGGAATCATGAGCCATGTGGAGGCGGATACTGAAGAAGCCCGCCAAAAATATGACCGCCCATTAGAAGTGATTGAAGGGCCATTGATGGATGGAATGAATGTGGTTGGTGACTTGTTTGGGGCAGGAAAGATGTTTTTACCACAAGTGGTGAAAAGTGCGCGGGTGATGAAAAAATCGGTGGCTTATTTGACTCCATTTATTGAAGAAGAAAAGCGACAAAGTGGGAATCTTTCGAGTTCACAAGGCAAAATACTCATGGCTACCGTCAAAGGAGATGTGCATGATATTGGAAAAAATATTGTCGGAGTGGTGCTTGCTTGTAATAATTATGAAGTAATAGATTTGGGAGTGATGGTTCCTGCCTCCAAAATTTTGCAAAAAGCCAAAGAAGAAAAAGTAGATGTCATTGGTTTGAGTGGATTGATTACTCCCTCTCTTGATGAAATGGTATTTGTAGCTGAAGAAATGGAACGGCAGGGTTTTGAAATTCCCTTATTGATTGGGGGAGCTACCACGAGTCAGATGCATACAGCCGTTAAAATTGCCCCCAAATACAAAGGGCCTACGGTGCATGTATTGGATGCCTCTCGTAGTGTGCCAGTAGTGAGTAATTTACTTGGCGAAGACTCGAAGGCTTCTTTTATGGCAGAAGTCGTTCAAAAATACGATGCCTTCCGCGAGCGATTTGCTAATAAACAAGACAAACGTAGTTACTTAGCTATCGAAAAAGCCCGTCAAAATGGCTTTGCAACTGATTGGGCAAATTATAACCCACCTGTACCAAAGCAACTAGGTGTACAAGTTTTTGAGGCTTATTCCCTTACTGAACTCCGCGACTATATCGACTGGACACCCTTTTTTAGTAGCTGGCAGCTCAAGGGCAAGTATCCTGCTATTTTGGACGATCCGCAGATGGGTGAAACGGCTCAAAAATTATTTGATGATGCACAGGCATTGCTCCAACAAATTATAGATGAAAAATGGCTCACCGCCAAAGCAGTTATTGGCTTATTTCCCGCCAATGTGGTTGCGGGTGATACCATTGAGATTTATACGGATGAAACACGCCAAACAACACAAACACAATTTTACACGCTGCGCCAACAGGTGCAAAAAGCCGAAGGATTACCCAACCGAAGTCTAGCCGATTTTGTAGCTCCCAAATCTAGTGGCAAAGCCGATTATGTGGGTTGTTTTGCGGTGACGGCAGGGATTGGTATTGAGGAACATGTACAGCGTTTCGAAGCGAATCAAGACGATTATAATGCCATTTTACTCAAGGCACTTGCGGATCGTTTGGCGGAAGCATTGGCCGAGCGAATGCATGAGCGTGTACGAAAGGAATTCTGGGCGTATGACCAAGGAGAAACTTTATCTAATGATGAGTTGATCGCTGAAAAATATGTTGGTATTCGTCCTGCGCCAGGTTATCCTGCTTGTCCTGATCATACTGAAAAACGCACTATTTTTGAACTCCTTCAAGTGGAGGAAGCAATAGGTATTCGCCTTACAGAAAGTTGTGCGATGTATCCTGCTGCGGCTGTTAGTGGGTATTATTTCTCTCACGATAAAAGTACCTATTTTGGTATTGGTCGTATTACGAAAGATCAAGTGGAGGATTTGGCACAACGAAAAGAAATGGGCATCAAGGAGATGGAGAAATGGTTGGCTCCGAGTTTGAATTATGATCGGAAGTAGGGCGTGTC
>JAHDCM010000272.1 GCA_020629895.1 Bacteroidota bacterium | reverse complement strand
GCGATAATATCGAAAGAGCCTTGATCAGGTAGCGGAATACTAAAGCTACCAGACGCATTTGCCGTGGCAGTATAAGTGCTTGTACCATCGCTCACCATTACTTCAGCTCCTCCAACACCAGCCCCTCCTACTTGTTCATTTACTTGCCCATTGAGCGTAAATGGAGTTGCTCCTCCTACTAAATTAGTTACTTCAAACTGATCAATTCCTCCTTCTACCAAATGTGGATCTCCTAGATCATTTGCTTCCACAATCAACTGCATATTGGCACTTGTTGTAATAAAATTGGCAATTTGAATAGTTGCTAACTCCCAAGAAGACATTGGGTCACTAGCCGTTATTGTTTCGACAATAACTGTACTTGTTCCATTGGTTAATTTGACTACTAAATCATCATCTGGCCCCGTATTACCTCCCGCGTTAAAAAACCAACGGTAATAAGAAATTTCACCATCTGAATAACCTGATAAATCAAACACAGGAGAAGTCAGTACTACTGTACCATCATCCACATCATCATTTCCTGCACCACCACCAGCATTTCCTGTGACATAAGCCTGTGATCCAAAATCTCCTGAGACATCACTACCTGGGTTAGAGTCATTAGTTGTATTAAAACTTGTACCCACAGGCACCCCTAACTCCCAATCTCCAGTAGACGCATTTCCACTAGTTGTCCAACCAAAGTCAAAAGAGAAGTCATCGTAGTAACCTTCTGCCAAACTCACTGTTACTGTATTATTACTCGCATCATAATTTTGCGACCCAATAGAATTGGTAATATACCCCCATTGTCCTGCAATTATCTCAAATGAACCTTGTCCAGGTAAAGGAATAGAGAAGTTACCCGACCCATTACTGGTAGCAGTATAAGTATTGATTCCATCACTAATCACTACTGAAGCCCCACCAATAGCGGCTCCATTCGATTGTGCATTTACCTGTCCTTGTAAAGTAAAAGGCATACTCATACCTAGTTGTACATCTTGAAGTGCGGTTACACCATTTGAAAAGCCTATAGAAAACGATTGATTTATATAACCTGGAGCTGAATAATCTACGGTATAAGAGCCTGTATTTAAAAACCCGACGACATAATAACCATTTGCATCTGTTGTTACCGTAGCACCCGATACCCCGTTCACTGTTACCGTAGCACCAACAATCGGATTGCCATTCGTTGCATCTGTTACTACTCCTTCTACAAAACTAGCTTGGGTATAGTTAGGCTCAAATATAAACAGTCCCTCTTCAATATCTGTTGCTGCCAGTATTCCATTTGAAAAGTGAGGATATACTCCCCAACAACCATGAAAATCGGTTGTAAAATTAGGTGAGGTATCATAATAGGCCACTTCGACTAAGTATTGTGGATGCGTAATATCCAACACCCGAACCCCATCACCATAAAAGGAAATAAAAGCAAAATCACCCTCCACGTGTACATTGTGAGGAATCACATTTCCACCAGGCGTTGCTTGATATTTATCTAATAATTTGATGTCCGTTACGTCTGAAACATCATAAGCCTCAATAAATCCACCTCCCACTTCATCGGTTGTTAAAGCATACTTTCCATCATCTGTTGGCCAAATATTATGCGTTGTTGAACGTGTCGTATTTTGCTGCCCCAACACAATAGGATTTGATTTGTTTGAAACATCTATAATTCGAAATCGTCCGTTGTTTACCTCTCCTGTCCACAAAGTATCTCCACGTACAAAAGCATCATGCACATAAGTATCATCATAAATACCCAAAATAGGTGGATTTAACGGATTGGCATCTAAATCAATCATAATCACTCCACGATTACTATAATTTGCGCCTATAATATATCCAATTCCATTCTCATCAATCCAGATATTATGAGCCGTACTAAAACTCACAGACCCACTACCCGACCACCAAGTAATATCAGTAGCTGAGTTGATTGGACTAGGCAATCCAGATAAGTCAATAATCTGTAAGCCCGAACCCGCCTCGTTGACCACATAAGCATAATCGCCCCATACATGCGCATCTCGCCAATAAGTCCAAGGCCCTGGCTCATCTAAAAGCTGAACTGGATTTGTAGGATTAGTTATATCTTGAATTGTTGTTGCTACTGTTGTTGTAGCAATGACATACGATCTCCCACCTCGTTCAAAGCCCCAAACATCGCTCATCTCTTCACTTGCCCCATTAAAGGCTGTTTGAGATTTCAAATCAAGATTTAATTGCGCATAGCCACTATTATAGGTACATAATAGCACTAGTAGGCACAGCATTCCGTACCTATGAAAGAAAAGAAAAGAATTATACACTATATAAAATTTAATAAATCAATTAGTAACAAGTTGCTGGGTAGAGTAGCAATATTTAATACCACTATATCATTTAGCTAGATGGGAAAAATATCAGGTAATAAGAGTTTTACAGAAGAACAAAGACTACTTGTATCCCCTAAAAGTACAGCTTTTTCAACAATTAATTGGCAATACAGTTTACAATCTCGCAAATTTGATATTTATGGGCGTGTCCAAGTCGCAATGCAGCTCTGCTTTTTTACAAGCGCAAAACGCTTGTAAAAGCCAAACTTCAGCACTGCGACTTGGTCGGGCTTTCGGCTCATAATGTGGCTACTCGCACAAGGTTCACTATGGTCGTGCCTTGTCTTCGCTCACCCCGCTCAGCCTGCGGCACTTCCTAGTTCACACTTATGCTCCTCACGCCCCATTCCGCCTCTATCCCTCACGCGGAAAATGTATGACATCTGCTTTTGCCAGTAATTTTATTTCAAAAAATCTGCTTTTTTCCGTAAATTCGTGGCCTTATCTCTGAGTGAGCGACTACTGGTTCGTAGCATAATAACGGATATCAACCGTTACTTACTCAAAAAAAGCCGCCAGATTTTCGATACAAACAACAAACAAAATATATGGATCCATTGAAAGCAACATTTGCTGAAAAAGCGAAAGCCTTAGCAAGTGAAATCAAACCATTCTTTAAAGAGCATGGCAACAAAGTAGTAGGAGAAGTTACCCTAGGGCAACTGCGTGGAGGTATGCGCGGTGTAAAAAGTTTAATCACTGAAACTTCCGAATTATCGGCTGATGAGGGTATCCGCTTTAGAGGATATTCTATTCCTGAATTAAAGAAATTATTACCTAAAGCTGATGGTTGTACTGAGCCATTACCTGAAGGCATTTTCTATTTGATGTTGACAGGTGATATTCCTACACCTGAGCAAGTTCACGCCCTAAGTCGCGACTGGTCGAAACGAAGTTATGTACCCGATCATGTATTGGCTGTTATAGACGCGCTTCCTGTCGAAACGCATCCGATGACCCAATATAGTACTGCCATTCTGGCCTTACAAACAGATTCTAAATTTGCTAAAGCTTATGCCGAAGGGATTAGTAAGTATGACTACTGGGACCCTATGTACGAAGATTGCATGAATCTTATTGCTAGTCTTCCACGTATTGCGGCTTATATTTACCGTCGTACTTTCCACAATGGAGATCATATTGCTCCTAATCCAGAACTAGACTGGGCGGCTAATTTTGCGTATATGCTTGGCGTTAATGATAGCGACGAGTTTAAGAGTTTGATGCGTTTGTATTTAACGATTCATGCCGATCATGAAGGCGGAAATGCATCTGCTCACTCTACCCACCTTACTGGTTCTACATTGAGTGATGCCTATTATTCTTTATCTAGCGGCATGAATGCATTGGCGGGGCCACTTCATGGATTGGCAAATCAAGAGGTGATCAAGTGGGTATTAAACATGTGTAAAGAATGCGGTAGTGATCGTCCTAGTAAAGAACAGATTGAACAATATGCGCGTGATACAATGGCTGCTGGTCGTGTAATTCCAGGCTACGGACATGCTGTTCTTCGTATTCCTGATCCTCGTTTTACGGCTCAATACGAGTTTGCCAAGCAATATTTCCCTGATGATACGCTTGTAAATGTTATTTGGGATATGTTTGATGTGATTCCCAAAGTATTACAAGAAAAAGTAAGTGTTAAAAGTCCTTGGCCGAATGTAGATGCACACTCTGGTGCGACTTTGATGCACTATGGACTGAAAGAATTTAACTTTTACACTGTATTGTTTGGTGTTTCAAGAGCTTTAGGCGTACTTTCTTCCCTTTGTTGGAGTCGTGCTATGGGCTTACCAATTGAACGTCCAAAATCAGTGTCTTTTAAGTGGTTGAAGGAGTTTGCTGCCAAGCAGGAAGAGGTTGCGGGATAATTGAGGGAGCGAGGAAATGAAGAGCGTGAGGGATAGTAGTGGTAGCTTGACGAAATGGATGCCTTATCGACGCAAGGACTAGCAGGGCTGACGAAGGAAGACACTGCTAGGGCTATGCGGAGTAGGCAGCTATGAGGCAACTACAAGCGGATAGCCCGACCCCATTTTTGTTGTTTTGCCTGAAGTTACTACGAGGACGTAGGAACGGGCAAAACAACAAAAATGGGGACACGCCCAACAAAAAAATAAATAATCGAAACACTTCTCAATACATTAAATTTGAGAGGTGTTTTTTGTTTATAGATCAATATTTAAATTAGTTTTTATGCACTTATCCATCCAAGCCCAACAACATATTAATGTATTACAGCAATATTATACGGTTTATCAAAGCCAAGCAGATGCGTCATTGCCTTCTATAAAAAATTTAGAACAGTTGGCAGTACTTGCACCCAATGATTTGTGGGAAATTACTAAGAAGGCATTTAACAATAAGCATTTATTAAAAAAGTTTATCACCATAAACCCATATAACTTAAACAGAGAAGACTTAGAGATTATGAAAAGTTGGCTTCATGCCATACATGGAAATTTTTATCTGTATAAATTGTTGAAAAACCATGCCGTATTTGTACATCCAGAGTCGGGGAAGGCTTATGGAGTGAAGGCATTAATGACGCCTTTTCAAGAGATTACCCCTAATATTCCTTGTTATGTAAATATTATTCTGATTCCGTATAAAGGTATTATCACATATACTGGTTTATTTTCGAGTTACCCTATTTATTTGGGAGGCGGTATTCGCAAAAATGTTAAAGAGTTGTACGATACTGCTAAAGCACAATATGGCATTATTACTTCTTTGCCCCACCAAGCGGAAGACGCGATGACATTAATGGAGAATCGACTGGCATTTTATGTTAAAAATCAGTCTAACTTTTACCGTTATGAAGATGAAATTGCTGCCATTTTGAATAAACATCCACACTTAACGAACAAGTATTATCATTTGTCGGGAAAGGCCTTTGCTCGTTCTATTGCAGAGAACTTACGTCAAATGGATATTGAAGAAGGGTGGTTTGCTATTATGACAGATATGGTGGTAGCAAGTGGGATAGATAAAAAAACATTGGAAGCTAATATTCAAAAGTTATTACCTAAAGAGCGTTGGCAAGCCCCTTATTTATTTCAACTAAAGAAGCTGAAAAAAAGCAAGTCAACTAGTACTTAGTAAAGAGGAAAGAATAAATTGCCCAATCTAGCTGCCTCTTTG
>JAHDCM010000271.1 GCA_020629895.1 Bacteroidota bacterium | reverse complement strand
AACTAGCAGGGCTGACGAAGGAAGACACTGCTAGGATTATGCTGAACTAGTGGGTATAAGACAACTACAAACGGATAGCCCGACGCCATTTTTGCCAATCGAAACCTGTCAGCTTGGTGAAAGCTAGTAGTTTGATTGGCAAAAATGGGGACACGCCCAAAAAAACAAAAACAACAGGTAACGATGTTTGATTTATTACAGCAGACGATGAGGCGATATGTGGCTTGGCAGCCGAAAGAAGAACGTCAATTTATAGAAGCGTTTGTGTATCGAGAGGTGCCAAGTCAGTATCGTTTGGTAGAGTATGGGGAGGTATGCCGAGAGATTTGTTTTTTGAATAAAGGATGTGTACGCTTGTATTATTTGACGGACGATGGAGAAGAAGTATCAGGCTTTTTGTTTACAGAAGGTTTGTTTTTGAGTGCTTTGGAAAGTTTTTTGGCAGAAAGTCCGAGTGTGCAGGTCTTAGAGACAGTAGAGCCTTGTGAGTTGTTGGTGTTGCCCAAAATGAAGTTGGAAAAGTTGTATGAAGAGCTGCCTAAAACACAGGTATTTATGCGGAAGCTGTTAGAGGAACGGTTTGTGAACGCTCAGAAAGTCGTTGCTTCATTTGTGTTGGATAAACCTGAAGAACGTTATTTGAAATTAATTGCTGCGCAACCTGATTTATTACAACGATTTCCGCAACATGTATTGGCGACTTATTTAGGGATTACTCCTGTTTCATTGAGTCGGATTCGAAAACGGATTCGGGAAATGAAAAAATGACGTTCTTATCTTTTGTTAATGCAGAACTTTGTAGACTAGTGCATATTTGTAGTAATTCAATAACATTAAAATACAAATATCATGAAAGAGATCATCACGGAAATCGTTATCAATGCGTCTAAAGAAACAGTTTGGAATGTCCTAATTAATTTTGAAGCTTACCCACATTGGAACCCATTTATTATTGGCATTGAAGGAGAAGCAGTGAAAGATAGTATTCTGAAAAATCAGATTGAGATGAATGGGAAAGTACAGGTATTTAAGCCGGTAGTAGAAAAGGTGGTACCCAATAAACATTTCGAGTGGATTGGTAAATTGCCTTTAGGCATGTTTATAGGGCATCATTGTTTTGAAATTGTAGAACTTGGAGCCAACCAAGTAAAGCTCATTCATAAGGAGGAATTTACGGGGTGGATTAGTGGTTTGTTACTGCGATTTATAGGAGAAGATACTCGAAAAGGCTTCATTACAATGAATAAAGCCTTAAAAAATCAAGCAGAGAAAATGGCCACTACCTCATTAAAAAATCGTGCAGAATAGCCATTTCTGTTTCTTTCATTTCTTCTTGTACAAAATGCCCACATTCCAATTCATGGAAGGTGGCATTGTACAGCGTTTTTTTCCACTTTTTGAGGTGCATTTCGCGAATAAATGCATCGTACTTTCCCCATAACACCAAGCAAGGATGTTTAGCAATGCGTCCTCGTTTTTCCCATAAGCTATTAAACCAAGTAGAGGAGCCTAACAGTTCTTTCATGAATTGTGTCGTCGCATTTCGATCCTTGTATTTTGCGAAAGGCTGAATATAGTGTTGATGTAGTTCGGGTGTGAGCTTCGATTTATCATGAAATGCCGCTTTGACTAACACTTTGGGAGACACATTTTGGACACGTAATAACCATCGGATGGGCGCGATGTTAAATATTCGTGCATTGTTTGCCAATTCTTTATCTGCTTTCAACGACCACATCCAGGTATTAAACAGGACTATTTTTTGGACATTTTGTGGGTGATTAAGCGCGTAAGAAAGACCAATAGGCCCGCCAAAGTCATGTACCATTAAAATGAAATTAGTAAGCCCTAAGTGCTGCACCAATGCTTCGAGATTGGCTGCATGAGCTTCGGGTTTATAAGCCCAGTTGGCAGGTTTGTCAGAAAGCCCAAAACCCAAATGATCAAGCGCAATACAGCGATGTGTTGCCGCCATTTTTTTGATCACATTACGATAAAGATACGACCAAACAGGAGTGCCATGCACCATCAAAATAGGGATACCTGTTCCTTCATCTACATAATGGATACGCCCGTTAGGAGTGTCAAAATAATGGCTTTTGAAAGGATATTCTTGCGTGTTTAGCCAATTGGGTTTAGAGGAGTGATTAACAGAATTCGTTTGCATAGGTTATGGTTTTGAAATGTATTGTTGAATAAGTAATTCGCCAACTTCCATAATTGGGTAATTTTCGTCAAGTAAATAATGGTTGCTAATGCCATCAATTGTGGCAAAAAGTAAAAGAGCTTTTGAAGGAGTATCAGGTATTTCCAAATCCGTCAGTAATTCGCTTAGTTGTTGAATAATAAAAGATTGGGTGAGTTCGGTTTCTGTTTGCAATAAAGTCATGATGGAGGATTGCATGCGAATACTGTGTAACAATCGCCAAAAAGCACGTTTTTCTTGGATCATCTGGAAGGTTTGTCGCACATAATTGGCAAATCTTTTTTTAGGATTTTGTACTTTTTCTAATACAAAAGATGCCTGAATATCTGCAAGTCCTTGTTGAAATATTGCTTGTAATAATGCTTCTTTACTAGGAAAGTAATTGTATAAAAGCCCTAAAGAAATGCCTGCCTCTTTAGCTATTTTTCGAATAGATGTTTGTGCAAATCCTTGTGTGCTAAACAGCCCTAAAGCAGTTAGCTTAATATGTTCGATGCTCTTGTTTCTAGCCTGTTCGTGATGTTTCATGTTTAGATGATTGAACGTTTGTTCAGTAATTTAATAGATTTTATTATTAAGTACAAATTTTTTGGAAAAAAAGTAGGAATAATACTTATATTTGGGTTAAAACCAAAAAAATGAACAACTCATATAAAATAAGAGACTGGGTAAGAATGAAGCCTGGTCATGTAAATGAAATTTCTAATTTGAAAATGGATGCTTGGGTAGGTCAAGTGATTGCTATTGGAAAAGATAGGGAAGGAGAAGCTGTCTTAATAATAGAATGGGATGCTGATAGTCTAGAACATTATAGTGAGAAAGTGCTGAACATTTTTGCTCAACAAGAGCTAGATATGTTCTCCTATGGTATTGGCTTAGATGAGGTAGAGCCTTGTGAGCAAAGGAATACGTATGAAGAAATAGAGCAAATACAAGATGCTCTTGATATTCGTATTGAACAAATAAAAAAAGGAGATATAGAAGACGTTCAGATTGAGGAGGATGGTTTTGAAGAAGGCGAAGAATGGGAAGAGGAAGACGACTTTGAGGAATTAGATTATGAATTAGAGGCAGAAGTCAATACAATCATCTTAAAACGTTGGCTACGACATTTTCGCCATACAGATGAATATTATAGTTTATCAAAACCTGATAGATATCATGTCAATTTTGCTCTTGAGGTATTTACAGATTATATGCTGAGTTATGAAGGGGAACCCATTAGAGATTGGAGTGGATGGTCAGCACAAGCTGTTTTGGGTAACATTATTCCAAGTAAGGTAAGTGGGGAACGAGATTTTTTTGAGGCTGCGGAATTGATTTACCCTCGCTTCTTCCAATTTTTAAAAGATCGTGGCTATCATGAAAATGCAGATGATTTGATTGCTGCTGCTGAGTTGGTGAAAGGCGAGTTAGTAAGGGTATCACAAGACCCCTCTAATTGGGGAATGGCAAAAATGATGCTTATGGGGGCAATAAATAAGGGTATTGACCCTAGTGATCATGATGCCATGAATCAATACATGGAAGCACAGCGTTTGCAAGGTCTGCAAGGCTTGTTAAATGATACTTTAGGCAATAGTGAAGACGACGAACTTCCGACTAGTAAGCCGCAATATGTCCTGCCTAGACAAGACCCCTATAACAATATTGGACGTAATCAGAAAATAACGGTTGCTTATTATGATGGGAAAATCGTTGCAGATGTAAAATTCAAAAAAGTAGAAAAGGATTTACGAGCAGGACTTTGCAAATTAGTAAAGACATAGATAATTTTTGGTATCTTTGTAGGCAGTTGTTGTCACAACAACACTAGATTACTAATCTGTAAATTGACATTTTGAATTTTAACGATTTTCCGCTTGACCATAATATTTTGGATGGGCTAGAGGCGATGGGTTTTCGAAACGGAACCCCCATTCAGGCACAAGCGATACCAATAATACTTGAGGGACACGATATGATTGCCTGTGCGCAAACGGGTACAGGAAAAACAGCAGCTTATTTGCTGCCCATTATGCACAACATCTTAGAACGCGAAGAAATAGTAGAGGGAATTAATACCCTTATCATTGCACCCACCCGCGAATTGGCTCGCCAAATTGACCAACAACTAGAAGGCTTTGCTTATTTTACCGATGTGACTTCTATTCCCATTTATGGAGGAGGAGACGGCGTTGATTTTGTAAAACAAAAAAAAGCACTGGTAAAAGGAACCGATGTGATTATAGCCACACCAGGCAAACTGATTGCCCATCTAAATATGGGGTATGTGAATGTAGACAATCTCCAACATCTCATTCTTGATGAAGCTGATAAAATGCTTGATATGGGCTTTTATGATGACATCATGCGTATTGTTAGTTACCTACCCAAAGAGCGTCAAACATTGCTTTTTTCGGCAACTATGCCTGATAAAATGCGTAAATTAGCCAAAGGCATTCTCAACAACCCTGAGCAAATTAATATTGCAGTGTCTAAACCTGCAGAAGGAGTGACACAGGCAGCCTATATGGTGCATGAAGATCAGAAAATTGCCTTAGTTAAACACTTATTAGCCGATAAAGAAGCGTTAAGTAGTGTCATTATTTTTTGCTCTACCAAACGAGCTACCAAAGAAGCGGCACAACAACTAAAAAAGGAAGGCTTTAAAGCAGGGGCTATTCATTCCGATTTAGAGCAAGATGTTCGGGAAGAAATTTTACGGCAATTCAAAGCCAAGAATCTACAAATACTCATTGGTACCGATGTGCTGTCAAGAGGAATTGATGTGAAGGGAATTAACTTAGTTATTAACTACGATATTCCACCAGATGCAGAGGTGTATGTGCATCGTATTGGGCGTACGGCACGAGCCGATGCAGAAGGGATGGCTTTTACATTTATTAGTGATCGTGATCAATATAAATTTAAACGTATTGAAGATTTCTTAGAGACAGAGGTCGAAAAACGAAATGTACCTGAAAGTATTGGTAAAAGCCCTAAATGGAGACCTAAAATGCGTAGTGCTAACTCGTATAAAAGGAATTATGGAGGGAAAAAAGGAAGTGGCAAAAAAAGCTATAAAGGGAAAGGTAAGTATTCCAAATCGTCTTCTAATTCGAAGAAAAAATAATGATTTTTTACCCACTCATCCACTCACCCCATCATCCAATCATCAATAACGCTGGGCGTGTCCTTTTTTCGCCTCGCCCGTCGATGCGTCCACGCATCGACAGGCACGAGGCGAAAAAAGGTCGGGCTATCCGCTTGTAGTTGTCTCGTAGCAGCTTGTTCGGCATAGTCCTAGCGGTGTCTTCCGCTGTCAGCCCCGCTAGT
>JAHDCM010000270.1 GCA_020629895.1 Bacteroidota bacterium | reverse complement strand
TATGTAATTTTTTAGCCGATTTTAAGAAAAGTATTTTGAAAATTGGGAATATAATGCTACTTTTACGAAGTTTTGTTGTTGATTGTTAGGTGAGGTAAAAAGCATTTATTACAAATGTAAGACATGCAATATTAGCTTAATTAATAAGCCTATTTTTACCCTTTCCTATTTTTTGTTCCCCTGCATATAGATGTGAATATCTAGATACAAGTATTGATATAATTTAATGTACAATAAGTACATTCTCAGACATACAATATATAGTTCTATATTTTACTAAATCTTTAACTTTAATCATTGTTATGAAGAAGGCGTATCTTTTTCCGGGACAAGGGTCTCAGATGGAGGGTATGGGGGAACAGCTATGTAAGCTTTTCTCATCCGCTCCTGAGTTCCTTGACATGGCAGATGATGTATTAGGGTATAAAATAAGTGATCTGATGTTCAATGGAACAAAAGAGCAACTTAGAGAAACCCGAATTACACAGACTGCCGTTTACACCTATGCGGTAATAAAAGCAAGGTGTATGCGTAATTTTGTACCTGATATGGTAGCAGGACACTCACTTGGTGAGTTCTCAGCTCTTGCTTCTGTTCGGGCCTTTAGTTTTGCCGAAGGTCTAAAGTTGGTACAGAAACGCGGAGACTTAATGCAGGAACTTTGTGAAAAAGTTCCCTCTGGTATGGCTGCAGTATTAGGCTTAGATGACGTTGTCACCGAAGCAATCTGTAATCAAATTACTCAGGAAACAGGTGAGGTTGTAGTACCTGCCAATTACAATTGTCCAGGACAATTGGTTATTTCTGGAACTAAAAAAGGACTAGAAATTGCGGCTGTTCGCCTAAAGGAAGGCGGAGCAAGAACGGTACTACCTCTCAAAAATGTACATGGAGGATTCCATTCGCCAGTAATGGCACCAGCTCGTAATGAATTGGCCCATTATATTGAGAACATGGAATTTAAAGCTCCATTGGTACCTGTTTACCAAAACGTAACTGCTCGACCATCACAAGATCCTGAAGAAATCAAAGCTAATTTGATTGCACATTTGACCTCGCCAGTGCGCTGGACAGAGCAAATTGAAAATATGGTGATGGATGGCGCGACTCAGTTTTTTGAAGTTGGAGCTAGACCTGTATTAGCTTCTATGGTGTCACGTATAAACCGAAGATTTACTCCGGTTTTTTTGTAATACTGCTGGAGTTAATGCTTCAGCTTATTAAGTGACGACCTCTTAAGGGCGAGTAATTCAATTACTCGCCTTTAATTTTTTATCTTTGAGCCATTCCATCATTTTAACCAATTCTCATGCCTCAAAAACTCCTGCTCCTCCTCATTTTCGGGATTGCCCTTACCCAACTATCCGCTTGTAAAGAAGATAAAGTACCCATTGATAGCCTACAAGCAATTATTAATAACAACTCTAATCTTAGTCCTTTCGATGAATTGATTGCCTGTGCTGCAGGTGGCCAAAAAGATTTTATGGAAGATGCTCAATTTCCAGTGAGTATGTTCCTGAAACCACATCATCTTGGAATTACCGATTTGCGATACTATGAAACTGAAAAGGGAACGGATGACCCCAACGATTTAGCTTTGTTTATTGAAAAGGATTTAGCGGATGAACCCCTGCTTAATGGTTTCTTGCATCGGTTTAAATTGCCACTACCAACCGAAGATAAATGGGCGCGTGTATCTTATATTGCCAATGATACCTTGTGGTATTGTAAGGCGGTGCGTCTCAAATATGTAGAAAAACCTTCCGAATATGCACCACAGCTTTTTTCTGTGGATACAACAGAGCCACTTAGCCCCATTTTTGAATGGCAAGATGGGGAAGTAAAAGAAAATGTGATCTATTTTCAAGTGATTAGCGACCAAGCTGGAAATGCTATTTCTGGAACTTATACCTATGATCTTAACTTCCAGTTTTATAAACTCAATAATGTAGTGCTAAATGTAACACACCCCGATTGGAGCCCACAGTTATCTCCCAATGAAACCTATAACTTTATTTTAATGGGAGTAAGTGACGATAACTGGGTTAACCTAATTATTGATGGATCGTTTAGAACAGAATAATGATTATACGAATTGTCAAATTGGAATTTAAAGCGGAAGAAATTAACCGTTTTCTAGCGTTCTTTGAAGAACGAAAACATAAAATCAGAGCAGTAGATGGCTGTGAACATCTCGAAGCTTGGCAGGAAAAAGGAAACCCAAGTACTGTCTTTACATGTAGTCACTGGATTAGCGAAGCTCACTTAGAGACTTATCGGCAATCAGCATTGTTTAAAAATGCATGGAGCTTTGTAAAACCCAAATTTGCAGGTAAACCACTTGCCTGGACAGTCGAGAAAATAGCTGAACTATAAACATAGGATATGAACGCGCATCAAACGACGATTGGCTTACAAGATTATAATATCTATCTAGGTGATTGCTTCTCCACCTTAGCAAACTTTATCACTACAAGCAATTATTCGAAGATATGGGTCTTAGTAGATGAAAATACAGCAACACATTGTTTGCCACTTATACAAGAAAAGATAGCCGCACTTAGCAGTCAAACTTCCATTATTCAGATCAAATCAGGTGAAATTTACAAAACGCTGGATACGTGTCAATTTATTTGGAAACGGATGTTAGAGGAAGGTACTGATCGAAAAGCCTTAATGATCAACTTAGGAGGTGGGGTTGTTGGTGATATGGGGGGCTTTTGTGCGAGTACCTATAAACGTGGTATTGACTTTATCCAAATTCCGACTACCTTGCTCGCTCAAGTAGATGCTTCTATTGGAGGGAAATTAGGAGTTGATTTTGAGCATGTAAAAAATATTATTGGTTGTTTCAATAATCCGCAAGCAGTTTTTATTGACCCCATTTTTTTGAAGACGCTTCCTAACCGCCAATTGCATAATGGCTTTGCAGAAGTTATCAAACATGCCCTAATTGCCGATGAAAATTACTGGCAGGAACTGCTGAAAATAGAGGACTTAAAAAATGTTGATTGGCACGAAATTATTTATAAATCCTTACTCGTAAAAAAACAAATAGTAGAAAAAGACCCATTCGAACAAGGACTTCGTAAAGTTCTCAACTTCGGACATACAATCGGACATGCTATCGAAAGCTGGTCATTAGAAAATGATAAAGCTCCCCTCTTACATGGAGAAGCCATAGCTTTGGGAATGGAAGCAGAACTGCTCCTTTCTACACAACTGAGTGATGTCGATATACAAACAAGTATCACATTTATCAAACAGTTTTACGCGCCGTATCAATGTGCCATTGGTAATGATTACAGCCCCTTAATGGCTTACATGAAAAACGATAAGAAAAATGAAGGAAGCCAAGTAAATTTTTCCCTACTCCAATCAATAGGAAAGGCTATCTTTAATCAAGAAATGGAACAAAAGACAGTTATCAAAGTACTAAATAAAGTATTGCACCCACAGTAATTTATTTTTTTATCTTAAATAACCCATAATGAATGTAGTTCTTGAAGCCCTAATAATATTAGGGATTACATCACCTCTTTTTCTAGTCGGAAAAAAACAACCAAACTGGGAAAAACAATTTCTACTAGTATTCATTGTCTATTTCTTAGTAGATTATTCCCTTGTTTATTTCGCGTCAACTTGGGAGCTACTGAGTTCGATGGAGTTAAAAATGAACTGGCTAGGAAAGATAATAAGCTACCTAATAGCCCTTGTATTTCTAGCTGTGTACAGAAAATTGCCGCTAAAAGAATACGGACTGACACTCAAACAAAACGAAGATTCCCAAAAGGTAGCAATTGGAGCTATTCTTGGTTCCATTCTCTTAGGGGTACTATTTGCGCACTTTTTTCAACGGCATCAATCAGGTGCGGAAAATATTTTATTCCAGTTAACAATGCCCTCTATTGTCGAGGAAATAACCTATCGAGGAATCTTATTAGGACTTCTTAATCAAGTATTTGTAAAGTCATGGCGTATTGGTAAATTAACATTTGGAATGGGAGTCTTTATCACTTCTATTTTATTTGGATTGTGGCACGGACTCTCCTTAAATGCTGACTTTGCATTAAGCATCAACTGGATTGCTTGCATTTATACCGGATTACTAGGGCTAATTTTGGCATTAGTAAAAGAGCGTACTGGCTCCTTGCTCATACCAATCGTTATGCATATTATTATTAATCTATTGCCCAATGTCCTCGGCTATATTTATTAATTAATATCAGAATCTACTACATTTTGGATATACAAATTGCCATTAAAAATACACATTTAGAAGGAGAAATTACCCTTGATGGTTCCAAAAGTATCTCGAACAGAGTCCTCATTATCAATGCGCTAACAAAGGATAATTTTAATATCAAAGGTTTATCTACTTCTGATGATACCAAAGCATTGCAAAAAGCATTAGCAAATCCTCAAGCAATCAAAGATGTAGGAGCAGCAGGTACCACCATGCGGTTCCTAACAGCTTATTTTGCCCTACAAGAAGGGACATGGACACTCACTGGTTCCGAGCGTATGAAACAACGTCCCATTGCTATCTTAGTAGATGCTTTGCGCAATTTAGGGGCAGATATAAGCTACTTGGAAGGGAAAGGTTGTCCGCCCTTGCGTATCAATGGAAAGAAACTAAAAGGAGGCACCGTAAAGATGAGTGCGAGTGTCAGCAGTCAATATCTTTCTGCACTACTCATGATTGCGCCTGTATTAGAAAAAGGACTCGTTTTAGAGCTAGAAGGACGTTTAGTATCTCGTCCTTATTTAATGATGACTCTCAATATCATGGCTTATTTTGGTATTCGCTATCAGTTTGAAGGAAACCGCATCCAAATAGCACCACAAGCATATCAAGCGCGTGATTTTGTAGTAGAAGCCGATTGGAGTGCCGCTTCCTATTATTACGGAATGGCTGTTTTAGCTCCATCTGCCCATATTTATTTGAAAGGCTTACACAAAAAAAGCCTACAAGGAGATGCGGTACTAGTTGAAATGATGCAACAACTAGGAGTGAAAAGTGAATTTACCGATGAGGGAGTACATTTACAAAAAACAGGAACCTTGCCCGAATCCTTTCACTACAATTTTGTGGAATGTCCCGATTTAGCGCAAACACTCGCAGTAGCTTGTGCAGGTGCTGGCATTCCCGCTATTTTCGATGGCTTGATTACCTTGAGTATCAAAGAAACAGATCGTACAGCAGCTCTTAGAGACGAACTAGCAAAATTTGGCGTGCTTTTTCAAGGAGAGGGAGATCACTGGGAATTAGAACCCAATAAGGCGCAGTTTGATCAAGAACCACCCAATACGATTCATACGTATCATGACCATCGAATGGCAATGGCTTTCGCTCCTTTAGCCCTAAAATGTAAACATGGTTTGATGATCGAAGATGCTAAAGTCGTCACCAAATCTTATGGCAATTTTTGGAACGATTTACAACAACTAGGGGAGTGGACAATCGTAGAAATGGAAGGCTTGAAAGATAAGTAAGAGGCTGTCTTGATTTTAGAATTGGAGCTGAAAAAG
>JAHDCM010000269.1:2803-5573 GCA_020629895.1 Bacteroidota bacterium | reverse complement strand
TGGGGACACGCCCAAATTAACAAAAAAAACACCTGAAACGTTGAACAATCAAGTATATTAAAGGGTATTTAGGATTTGTACTAAATGTTAGGATTATGCCATCTAAAACTGTTCAAGAAACGATTAAGAAGTTAAATTTTTATGCGGGGCCAGCGATTTGGCCGCGGGAAGTGGTGATTGAAGCGGCTAAGGGTTTGTTGAATTACCAAGATTCGGGGCTTTCGATTGCAGAAATATCGCATCGGACAGATACTTTTGCGGAGGTGATTGATGGGGCGCGGGCTTTGATCAAGGAATTGATGGGTTTGGGGGACGATTATTCGGTGTTGTTTTTGGCGGGAGGAGCGAGTATGCAGTTTTGTATGGTTCCTTATAATTTATTACCTCATAATGGAACCGCGGCTTTTTTGGATACGGGGCGTTGGTCGGAGAAGGCGATTAAGGAGGCCAACTTGTTTGGAAAAACGGCGGTAGTAGGTTCTTCGAGGGAGGAAGGCTATTCGTTTGTGCCAAAGAGTTATGTGTTGGATAATAGCTATGCTTATTTACATATTACAACGAATAATACGGTTTGTGGAACACAGTTGCATCATATTCCACAAACATCGGTTCCGTTGGTGGCGGATATGTCTTCGGATATTTTTTCGAAGGCAATGGATGGGACGCAGTTTGATTTGATTTATGCAGGGGCGCAGAAGAATTTGGGGCCTGCGGGTACGACAATTGTGATTGTAAAAAAGGAAATTTTGGGGAAGGTGAAACGGGCGATTCCTACGATGTTGGATTATCGCACGCATACGAAGGTGTCGATGTTTAATACGCCTCCTGTGTTTCCGATTTATTGTTGTTATTTGAGTTTGCAGTGGATTAAGAAGCAGGGACTTGCAGCGATTGAAAAGCGGAATAGGGAGAAGGCGGACTTGTTATATGGGGAAATTGACCGCAATAGTTTATTTGATGGAACGACTGCGGTGGAGGATCGCTCTTTGATGAATGTTACTTTTAGGGCGAAAGATGAGGTATTGGAGGCTGCCTTTTTGAAACTTGCTGAAGAGGCGGGATGTATGGGTTTGAAGGGACATCGTTCGGTGGGAGGTTTTCGAGCATCGATTTATAATGCCATGGATATAGAAGGAGTAAAGGTATTGGTAGAGCTGATGAAAGAATTTGAAAACAGTCATGCATAGAGATCATCTTTACGACTTATTAGAGGCGCAGGTTGCGTTGTATAATCAGCCTGCTTTTATAGAAAATGATCCTATTTCTATTCCGCATCAATTTAGTAAACAACAGGATATAGAGATGATGGGGTTTTGGGCGTCTATGTTGGCGTGGGGGCTTCGTAAAACGATTATTAATAAGTGTCAGCAACTGGTGGACTTGATGGATGGCGCGCCGCATCAGTTTATAATGGAACATGAGGAGAAGGATTTGAAGCGGTTTGAGGTGTTTAAGCATCGTACTTTTAATGCAACAGACACCCTTTATTTTATTCATTTTTTTAAGCATCATTACGCGCAATCGGATAGTCTCGAAACGGCTTTTAGTCGGCATTTGTCGCCTACGGATGTGCATATTGGCCCTGCCTTGATTGGTTTTCATGATTATTTTTTCTCGTTGGAAGATGCCCCGCATCGTACGCGTAAGCATGTGGCGACTCCAAGCCGAAAATCTACTTGTAAGCGTTTGTGTATGTTTTTGCGTTGGATGGTGCGGCAGGATGATAGTGGGGTGGATTTTGGAATTTGGCAGACGATTCGACCGTCGCAGTTATTGTGTCCGTTGGATGTGCATGTGGAGCGAGTAGGCAGGAAGTTGGGTTTGATTGAACGGAAGCAGCGGGATTGGCGCACGACGTTGGAGTTGACCGAAAATTTGCGGGTGTTTGATCGGGATGATCCAGTAAAGTATGATTATGCGTTATTTGGGATGGGGGTGAACCGTTGATGATACAGATGAGAAGGATGAGATATAGAGATTTGTTTATGTGTGACGAGAAAGGTACGAGGCGTCTAAGCTAGTGAAACGATTAAATATGCTTCTTTACTTAGTGCAATTTTTCGATGCCCATAAAAACCTTTATTTTACTTATTACCAAAATTGTATAATTATGAAAAAGTTCACACTAATTATTGCTGCTTTATTGCTTTTTTTAGCACCAGAAACCAAAGCCCAATCTTTTGATATTGGCATGTTAGATAAGGCTGTGACGATGCTTGAAGGCGGTAAACAAAAAGAGTCCTCAAAGTTACTAGGGACTGCTGTTGGTCTTATTACCAATAAGGTTTCTTCCAACAAAAAAGGGTTTGGTGGAAAAATTCTAAATCAAGTAGATGGGTTATCTCAATTATTACCTGCTTTGAGTAAGGGAAAAGGGGATGTTGGAAAAACGATCAAGTCTGTTAGAATGCTTAAAATGTTATTTGGTGCCTTGAATCTTAACAACTTGGTTAAAGGAGGTAGCTTATTGAATAAAACAGATGATTTATTGTCGAATGTTGGTCTTTTAAAATCGGGTTTTGGCTTATTAAAAGGTGGTTCGAAGCTGAATCAATTAACCAGTTCTTTGGATAAGATTGTGAAGAAGGCTCCTAAGTTAGGGAAGTCGGGTTTTTGTGCTAAAAGAACGAGTAAAGGGCTTTCAAAGCAGTTGACTTCTTCTTTGGGTTTGTTGAATGGGTTATTGTAAAAAAAACGTTTACTGTGTCAATATCTAAATGTTGACAGTGTACAGGCTCTATGTTGAATATTGTTCAACATAGGGTTTTTT
>JAHDCM010000269.1:0-2703 GCA_020629895.1 Bacteroidota bacterium | reverse complement strand
GTTCTTCTTTTAGATTGAGTAGTAGGCTTTTTTTGCCCCAGTTGACACTATGGTAATAAGCTGATTTTTTATCTTGAGGGTCTTCGGTAGGTAATTTCCAGCGACGAGTCACATCACCTCCTGTATGCTTGTTTTCTATTTTGATGACTTCGGCTCCTAGCTCGGCGAAGAACATACCGACTGTGGGTCCTGCTAGGACACTGGCGATTTCAATGACTTTGATATTTTGAAACATGGGGCGAAGCTACAAAATAAAAATATCATTCCAACGCTTCTAATTTCTCTAATATCCATTTTCGTTCTGACAACCTATCTTGTTCCTTTGCCTTTTTGGCTATTTTTAGTCGTTTTTTTTCTTGCCCTGGGGCTAAGTTTAAGACCTTTTGTAGGAGTAAGACAAAGTTAAGATTGCTACGTTGATATTCCTTAGAAATGGTTTTATTGTAATATAAAAAACGTTTGAATGCATTTAGTTTGGAGGTACACAAATCAAATTCCTGTTGCTCATAATAAATCTTAATCAGCAAACGTCGCGCACTCATATCATAATATACATCATGATATTGTTGAATAGAGTTTAAGAAGTCAATGGCTTCATGGTATGCCTTTTCTTGGAATAGGAGTTGGGCATAGCTATCGTTATATACATCCTTCGCATTTGTTCCATGAATTTTACCTTTATACTGTTGTATAAACCATCGAATAAAGTCAAATGCTCCTAATCGTAAGCCTATGGTAACAATATAGGTGAAATCGGTTTGAATGAGTTTGCCTTGTACCAGTACAATGCCATTTTCTAAACCTCGTTGGTATAAGTCAAATGCATCTTGATAATAATCTATTTCCCCTGTTCTTGCTTTTTTGATACAGAAGTTGAGAATGTAAGTAAATAAGGAACGCGCATCAAGTGGATTAAAACTATTAATATTTTCATCTAATAGATTGCCAAAGTTCGTTATACTTTCTTTGTCCCCTTCTCCTTTTAACAATGTCAATGCCTCTAGGTATAACTGAATGACAGGTACTTTTGCGTAGTCGCTAATTTCTACATAATTGATCACCGATTTCAATAAAGGGAATGCATATTCCACTTGTACTATTTCCTGATAGGCATAAGCAAAGCAAGCCAACTCCAACTGGTTGACGATATAATATAAGTCTAAATTGTTGATTACTGCCTGTAAATTCCAATCTCCTTTTCGCTGTGCCTTTTGTGTTAGTTGCTGCGTTTTTCGAATTTCCAATAGGAATTGGTGCTGATAATATCGCCCATCTTTAATAGCAGCTTCGGCTTGCAGTTTTTCTAAGACCTTCAATTGATAGTTGGCTTCCCGCGTCATTCCATATCGTTTATAAAAATCAAAGATGCTTAGTTGATTGGTAAATTGTTGAGAATCATCTGTTTGGTGGAGAGCCGTAGAAATAACAATAAACTGTTCTATTTTTTTGACCAACTCCGACATCAACTGCTTGATACGTAACTCTCGGTAATTGGCTTTAGGAAAGCAGTGTGCAAAAGCCTTTTCCTTATTTAGTTGTGTATCCTTAAAATTAGGGGTAAACCGCATCACGAAATCTAGTAGTAAACGAACTTGCTCACTAGCATTTGCCAAGTCCCATGATAGGAACTGACGCAAAGCGACGCGTTTTTCCTGCGAAAAACATCGAAGAAGCTGTATTAGTTTACTGTCTTGCATAATTGAGGGTAAGGGAACGACTAATCAAAAAGTATTCTAAAAAAACGCTTAGAATCAGTCACTTACAAATAGTACACTAAGTTAAGAAATAGAACTCCTGTAAAAAATTGTAACCAAAAAAAAACTTGCTTTTTTTTAATTTTGAAAAACATACAATAAATTAACTTATTATGAAAACAATAAAAAACTATCTAGTAATTTGCTGTTATACCATACTCCTGAGCTGCTTTGCTTCTCAGGCTTTGGGACAATCTCAAGAAGAAGTATCAAGGACAATGGCACCAGTACTTGAAATAGTAGAATCGGGGGAGCTATGTGCTAGAAAGATTGCTTGGCGATCTGTTGAGGTGACTTATTTTGATTTGTATGTGATTGCTCAATATAGTAGAGGTGAAAATACTTATACACATACACTTGATCGAACATTTTATTTTACAGGATCGAATACTTCTTTCCTCAATTATAATTTGCAGAATGTACTAAATACATTAAGTCAAAATGAACAATATTTCTCGGCTACGATCATCATCGCAGGCTTAGATGCAGATGGAAACACAATACCTAATTTAACCCCCTTAGTAATTCCGTTTGACCACTGTGGTAGTAGTACCAATAGACGAATAAAAAACCAAGTAATAATCCTCGAAGCCATTGCCCAAGTGATGCCTCCTGATGCATTGATTGACTGTAATTGTAATCAATATGCCTTATTCTCAGAGGATTATTTTAGCTGTATGGCACGATGTGGGCGCGGATTTATACAAGGTAAATCCGACCATCTAGTTACATCTCCTCGTACTAATAAACCATCTCTTCAAATAGCCCCCAATCCTGTGTCTACAAAGGCAGTCATTGACATTGAACTTACAAGTGATGAGCAAAGCCAATTAAACATTTATGACATCAATGGGCAAAAAATTACAGAGATTATAACAACGCAACCTCTTGCAGCAGGAAAGCATCAGGAGATTGTTGATTGTGAAATGCTACCACCAGGCATTTATAT
>JAHDCM010000268.1 GCA_020629895.1 Bacteroidota bacterium | reverse complement strand
CCCTTGTGGTCGCCCAATTAATTGAACGTCAACCATTCAATCGTCAACCGTTCAATCCTCTATCCCCCAATCCTCAAATATGCAGAGTATTTACGACCTAAAACAACAACTTCCACAATTGAGTGGTACCGCCCAAATTGATCAACTTAATAAAATGGCGGAAACTTGCGGGCTATCTTCTAAACAAGAGGAGGGAAGTACCTATGCCTATAAAGCACTCAAGCTCGCTGAAAAAATAAACTATACCAGAGGCATTGTACAAGCACACGAACTCATATCGCACTTCCTAGAAAGTAAAGGAGACAAAGAACAAGCCATGCAAATAGGCGAAAAAGGATTGGCAATAGCTCTAAAACACAATTATCGGAGAGGAATAGCAAAAATGCTCATCCAAAAAGCCCGAATGATTGGCAACTATAAAAACGACCGCCAAACAGGATTAAAACTACTCGACGAAGCACTTCAATACTGCCTCGAAGATGGTTATTTACAGGAAGAAGGAAGGGTATATGGTAACAAGGGGATCGCCTACCTCATGGAAGGCGATTTAACAAAAGCATTTGAATGCTGTGAAATTGCAATCGAACGATTTATTGAACTAAATGATAAACGCAATTTATCACGTTGCTTCAAAATGATCGGACATGTTTACAATGCCAGAAGCGAATACGGAAAAGCACTCGAATACTACCACAGAGTCCTAAAAATCGAACTCGAATTCAATAACCAATTAGAAGCAACAAACTCCCACGAAATACTAGGCAACATCTATTTCCGACAAGGAAACTATACCAAAGCACTAGAACACTACTTTGAGGCACTGCGTTTTGCCGAAACAGCCAAACTCGACAGCTATATCGCAAGCGCACTTTGTAATATTGGTAATATTTATGGCGAACAACGCCTACATGATAAAGCCCTCAAATATTACCACAATGCTATGAAGCTCTTCAAAAAAGTAGGACTGCAAGAAGGCTATATTACCACAATGGTAAACGTAGGCGAAACCTACCTCGAAAGCAAAAAATACCTCGAGGCACAAAAAACACTCGAACAAGCACTCGAATATGCGCAACAGCTCAATAATGAACATCTACTAGCCCTCAATTTATATGGTATTGCGGGAAGCTATAAAGGGCAAGGAGAAACAAACAAAGCATTAGAGCATTACCAAAAAGCTGCGACCACATTTCAAAAAATTGGAGATCGTTTTCATGAAACAGCCATTCTTACAGAAGTAGCCACTATCTACCTAAGCAATAAACAGTACGCACTAGCAATACAAAAAGCTAGTTTAGGATTGGAAATCGCCAAAGAGATAGAATCAATTAGTAGCCAACAAAAAGTAGCAGATATATTGTATAAGATATATAAAGCACAAGGAGATTTTGAACAGGCACTATACTATTTTGAGCAGTATGCTATGTTTAAAGACCAACTATTTAACACAGAAAAGATAAAAGAATTAGATAGTCTTGAATGGGGCTATGAAATTGAACGCAAAGAACGAGAAATTGAATTACTAGAAAAGGATAAAATTATTCAGCAACAAAAAATTACCGAACTAGAACAAAGCCAACAAATTATTCAAATGAATGTGATTATTGAGGCGCAGGAAAAAGAGCGAAAACGTATTGCCAGTGAACTACATGACGGGCTAGGCATTATGCTCTCCTCACTCAAAATCAAATTTTCAGCGATTGAAACAAATACACTACCACCCGGACAAAGCCGACACTATCAAGAAGCCATGCGAATGCTCGACGATTGTTGTAGAGATGTCCGAAATATCTCACATAACCTCATGCCAAAATCTATTATTGATTACGATTTTGGAACAGCACTACACATTTACTTGGCAGATATTGAACGCCTCCACAATTTCAAGGTGCAGCTACATGTAGAAGACCTTCCTAACAACCTCTCTGAAAAACTAAAAGTCAATATCTTTCGCATTATACAAGAATGTATGCATAATACCATCAAATATGCTGACGCAACAGAGGTAAATGTACAGCTTATCCAACATGATAAAGATTTGGTCATCATTTTTGAAGATAATGGTAAAGGTTTTGTATTAGAAGAAGCACAAAAAAAAGATGGAATTGGTTTAAAAAACCTAGCCTCAAGGGTTAGTTTCCTCAAAGGAGCTTACCAAATTGATACCGCCCCCAATAGAGGCACTTGTATCACTATGGAAATCCCATCAGAAGAAAACAGTAATAGAGTCATGATGAAAAAACAAGCAGTATGATACGCTTATTATTAGTAGATGATCACGAAATCATTACCGACGGTATCGCCTCACTCTTAGAAGAAGACACCGAGATACAAATTATTGGACAATGCGCTAGTGGACCAGAAGCCTTACAAAAAATCCCCTATCTAAAACCCGATGTGGTTATTACAGATATTGAAATGGGAGACGATATTGATGGCATCGAACTAACTAGTATTGTGCAAAAAGAACATCCAGATATCTCCATTATCATTCTAAGTATGTACGACGACTCCATCAAAATACAAAAGTCTATTGAGGCAGGAGCAATGGGCTATATTTTGAAGAATACAGGTAAACAGGAGCTAATCAAGGCCATTCAAAACGTATTTGAAGGCAAAACCTACTTTAGTAATGAGGTTAACAACTCATTGGTAAAAGGCATGGTACAACAAAATAAAAACAATACCAACAACCCATTCGACCGCCTTACCAAAAGAGAATTGGAACTCACCAAGCTCATTGCGCAAGAATATACCAACCCCGAAATTGCGGAAAAAATGTATATCAGCGAATTTACAGTAAAAACACATCGCCGCAATATCATCAAAAAGCTAGATGTTAAAAGTACAGTTGGTCTGGTAAAATTAGCCCTTAAACACCATATACTAAACGAATAAGCATACCAGCTACCTACTTATAGGTATCAAAAACCTACTTTTTAGGTATTGCCGTTTTATAAATCTACCTGTAAATTTGTGGCGGGTTAACAGTTCAATATATGGGTTTGTTACAAGTATCTGTCATTTATAATGGAAGATCACTTGAAACAGTTTTTTAGAAAAACACTCTCTTAATTTATTATAGGAGTGTTTTTCTTATTTTAAGACCTCTCTTACCTCCCCATTCTTCTTTTCTTTTTTCTTTCTCCACTACATTCGTTATTTTAGCAGCTAGTTATGGCTACTAAAAAAGATGATAATATCAGTTCCAATTTCTTTCGCCTCCTCAAAAGCATCCAAGACTCTCTTATCAACTTATTTGATCTTCGAGAAGATACTGATAAGGAGGGAACTATTGAAGGAATTAAAAAGTATATTGAACTTAAAGGATACAATGTATGGATTTTAGTCTGTGCAGCTGTGATTGCTTCTATCGGACTTGACCTCAACTCAGCCGCTGTTATTATTGGAGCGATGTTAATCTCTCCATTAATGTCCCCTATTTTAGGCATTGGTTTAGCCATTGGCATCAATGACCGTGAAACATTATGGAAATCCTGCCAAAACTTTTTAATCGCTACCATTGCTAGTATTGGAACTAGCTGCCTGTATTTCTATATTACTCCCTTTGGCGATGCAACACCCGAAATACTAGCCCGTACCAACCCTACCCTCTTAGACGTAGGGGTAGCACTTTTTGGAGGGATTGCAGGTATTGTAGCAGGTTCTCACAAAGATAAAACCAATGCCTTACCAGGTGTAGCCATCGCCACCGCCCTCATGCCTCCTCTTTGTACCGTAGGATTTGGACTGGCCACGGGTAATTGGGATATTTGGACCGATGCCCTTTACTTGTTTTTTATCAATGCTGTTATCATCTCATTTGTTACCTTCCTCTTTGTACGGATGCTTCGTTTCCCTGTAAAAGAATATGTAACCGCCTCCGAAAGAATTCGGTACAATTTTTTAATCTCTATCTTTGTAGTCATCTTTATTTGTCCAAGTATTTTGATCTTACTGAATCGAATTGATAATTTTCGAAGCCAACAAAATATTCGCAATTTAGTAGAACAGATCAATGGCGACCCTTACAATGACTGGACAGTGATTGGCCGACCTGTTATCTATAATGAAGATAGTATTCCTAAACTTAAATTATTTATTGCAGGTGATTTTATTCCAGTAGATTCGCTTTCTAAAATTGAAAATATGCTACTCAATTGTAGCTTTGGAGGTTATGAATTAGACCTCACCCAATCGGATGTTTTTTCAGACGAAGAACGGGAAGCCTTATTAGCAGAAGCAAAAACCCAAAATCAAGAAATTGTTCTCGAAGTACAAAAACAAATAGAAGAACGATTCAAAAGTATTGAGGGTGCCAAAGAAAAGCAAAAATCACTCGATAGCCTCCGAGCAGAGCAAAATCGTTTTTGGACGATTCGCGATGAAGTAGAAGCCATGTATCCAGAGGCTTATGTGGTTACCGAAGCCGCTATTCCTAGCAAATACCTTGACGCGGATAGTGTCATGCAACCCCTAAAAATATCTTACCTTTACATGAGGTGGGATAAAGCGTTAAAAAAAGATAAAAAACGAATTGCCGATTACGAAATGCGGATTAAACGTTATATTGTTAATCGTTTTGAATATGATTCCTTGTTAATTGTAGCACATGACTAAACAGAAAATAAGCTCACTCATTATCCTTTTGGTATTATTCTTTGTCACCAATACATGGGCGCAAAAAACACCCAAAGTAAGTGCTAGTATTGACAAAAGCGAGCAAGATACAGTCTTGATTGGTGACTGGATCAAACTTTCTTTGGAAGCAGAGTTTGATGCACAATATCGTATAGATTGGCCTCCTATTAATGAGCAAGTAGGAGATTTTGAAGTCGTAGAAATGGGCAGTATAGATACACTTGCCAAAGGCGATGTAACCCGTTTACAACAACAAGTCATTATTACTGCCTTTGACTCTGGCTTTTTCGAAATTCCTCCCTTTGAATTTATTTACGCCAATAGAGCCAAACAACAAGTAGCTGGTAAGATCACGACGCAAGCCATGACCTTACCCGTTTTCTCCTTGTCCATCAACCCTGAAGAAGACATCAAGGCCATTAAAGATCCGCTAGAGGTACCACTAACCTTCCGCGAAAAAATGATGTATGCCTTGATGGCACTAGGGGCATTATTATTCTTGCTTGCCCTTTATTTCATCATCAGACGCTTGATGTATCCGAAGGAAGAAGTGGAAAAAGAACCCGAAATTATACTTCCTCCACACGAAATAGCCTTCAAAAAATTAAAAGAACTCGAAGGGGAACGGATGTGGCAACGCGGGCAAATCAAAAAGTACTACTCTGAACTAACCGACATTGTTCGAGAGTATATCGAAAATCGGTATAAAATTCCTGCCCTCGAAATGACCAGCGATGAAATCATCACTCGCCTCCGAAAAGAAAATGTCAGCAAAAGGGTTTGTAATAAATTGCGCGATATGCTTTCAATGGCTGACCTTGTGAAATTTGCCAAGTCAAAACCAGGTGTTGATGTAAATACACAAAGTCTTATTGATGCCGATGTATTTATCCGAAAAACAAAGAAACTAGAACAGTTGATAGAAGAAGTAGAGGCAGAAGCATAAACCA
>JAHDCM010000267.1 GCA_020629895.1 Bacteroidota bacterium | reverse complement strand
CTTGCACAAAGTCATCAAATTCTTTTACAAAATCATCGTATTTGGAGGTAGCAGGACCCGCAAAGCCAGTATGGATTTTACGAACTTTCCCTTGTTTATCAATAAAGATGGTCGTGGGGAAGGAAATGACTTTATTGAGCATGGGTAAAGCTTGTGAGGCGACTTTTTTACTCGCTTTTCCTGCCAATAAAATATCGTATTCAATATCAAAGTGTTTGATGTATCGCTCTAAGGTAGGGCGAGCTTCTGCTAGGACATCACTATTTTCAAATGCCAATCCAATAATTTCTAATCCCTTGTCTTTGTGTTGTTTGTAGTAATCGGCATATAGTTGTGTTTCGTCCATACAATTGGGACACCAAGTACCTAATATTTGTAGTAGCACTACTTTGTCTTCGTATCTGGAGTGGTTGAGGGTGATATTTTCACCTTTTAGATTGGGAAAGCTAAAGAAAATACGGTCAAACCCTTTTTTGAGGTAGGTGAGGGTGTCGGGATCAGGCATAATAGGCTGTTTGTTACGATAGGCAACCCAGTTTTCGTGCCAGTGATTTCCTGACCAAAATTCGCCCATGATATTTTCATCGTTAATTTGTCCATGAAATAAGAAGGCATGCGCGCCATCGAAGCAAGATAGCCACAATTCGTTGTCAACAACAGTGCCTTCTAAAAAACGATAATCGCCAGTAGGCGTTAAAAAAGTACCTGTTAGGTGGCTTCCTTCTTGTTTAAACTCTCCAACTGCATCCGTTTTACTAGCATTATCATCTGTTATAAATACAACTTCCCAAGTACCATCTACATTAAGTGGTTCGCCGATACTAGCAATAGCGAATCGTTCTTTATTGTTGGAAGAGGCTACAAAATCAATTTGGTAGTCGGGGCCTTTGGCATAATTATGCCAAGCTCCTAGCATAATTTCATCAGCAAATTTGGCCTTGATAACAGAATTGAAAATAGGAAGGTGAATGAAAATGGAGTCGTTTTTAATATTTATTTCTTTAACCTCAATCTTTTCCTTTCCATTAATAATGTGGATAGTGTATGCTTGATCCTTGCGTTGTACTTCGAAGTTAAAGGGGAGTTCGAGTTGTGGATTTAGTTTGAGTACAGCCCGCCAGGAACCTTCGGTAAGTGATTTGGGTGTTTGGGTGGGCATGGTTTCAGTACTTGAAGGCGAATGGGGAGAATTGGAAGAAGAGGGAATTTGGTTACTATTGGAAGAATTCCCACAAGCAATGCAAAAAAGGAGGCATAATATTAGGAGGAATCCCCTAAAGGTTGGTTCAAACATAGGCTTGCTTTTGTTTAGTAAAGATGAAAAAATAAATTGATCAAATAGGCAGCTAGATTGGGCAATTTATTCTTTCCTCTTTACTTATACGTTTTTGCTCAATAAATAGCTCATATCAATCCAATGATCAGTCACAGGTAGTTCCTTAATCAGAACTTTTGCACGCTGTTTGATTAGCTTATATACTTTTGCGTCATTTTGTGAGCGCAAAATACGAAATTGATCATTAAGAATAGCTATGGCACTATTATCTTCTAACGCAATACCTATGCCTCCTGTTTTATGAAGCATGTTTTTAAAGCTTGAAGCTCCATTGGGAGACTGATAATGCGTGGAGATCGTGATACGATCTACATAACCTAAGCATTTTACACGTATATAGTTCCATGCTGTATGATGAGAGGGGGCTTGATAATAGGACATAGAATCACTATGCCCATAAGCGAACCAGCACAAGGCACCAGCACTAATACCCGAGAGAATGGTTCCCTGTTGAAGAGCTTGGAGTAGTAAGGAAGGTACATTGTAGAAACGCCATTTACGCATCATCATTAATGTATTGCCTCCTCCTACATAAATTGCATCTGCTGAAAGAATTTTGTTTTTCATTTCTTCATAATCAGGCGCATCATGCATCATGAGTAGGCAATCTACCCTACAATTTAGTAGAGATTGATAGGTATTTGTGAATCCTTCAATGTAGTCTGCATCATCATTAGATGCAGTTGGAATAAATAAAATGGTAGGTTGCCGCTTACCTGTTAATTGTACGATATGTTGATCAATAAGAAATGTTTCTTTCTGTAGCAGGTTGCCTCCACCTATTGCTACTATTTTTCTCATTCTAAAAAGATGAATAAAATTAAATACTAGGTTAATGTGTTATAATTAATGTATCAATGTATAAACGCAAACAAAAATAACAAAAAATGCAAATAAAAATTGCTTTTTCGCAGAAAAACAATGTAAATATATAGTGTGTAAATTAACTGAGAAAAAAGTATATTGATTAGTGTGTTGATAATGAGTGGGTTGTTTTCTGTTGGGAGGCGTTTTTTAGAATGAAGAAATAGATGTAATGTGAATTATCTTTAGGTGGTAGTGAAAAATAAAGGCTATAATTAGAAATATAAAAAATTTTGTTTAACTAAATAATTGACGAAGCGGCAGTTTTTGTTTAACAAAAAAAGCAGATTTTATGTATAAAAAGATTTTTTTTTATACATGTTGTCTTTTTTAATCGGAAATTAAAAAATAAATGAGCGTATATCTTCTTGTATTTGTCGCACCATTGCTTGCGCTGTTACCTCACTATTACTCTCTGCATAAATACGAATAATGGGTTCTGTATTCGACTTACGTAGGTGTATCCAGTCTTCTTCAAATTCGATATAAACACCATCAATGGTATTGATGGGTTGGTTGCGATATTTTTCTTTAAGTTGCTCTAAAATTTGTTCCACATCAATGTCTGGTGTTAATTCAATTTTGTGTTTCGACAGATGATAAGATGGGTAAGTGCTACGTAAAAAGGAACACGATTTGCCAAAATGGGCTAAATGCGATAAAAATAAAGCCACACCAACTAGGGCATCTCGTCCGTAATGAAGCGCAGGATATATAATGCCCCCATTACCTTCTCCTCCAATAACCGCATGTTGGATTTTCATTTGTTTCACTACATTTACCTCACCTACCGCTGAAGCAAAATATTGATTGCCCGTTTTTTTGGTAAGTTCTTCTAAGGACTTAGTAGATGACAAATTAGAAACGGTATTGCCGGGTTGATGCTTTAAAATATAATCTGCAACCGCAACTAAGGTATATTCTTCTCCAAACATACTACCATCTTCACAAATAAAACACAGGCGATCGGCATCTGGGTCTACAACAATCCCCAAGTCCATTTCTTGGCGAACCACCTCATTCGACACACTAATCAAATTTTGTGGCAATGGCTCTGGATTGTGAGCAAAACGCCCCGTAGGTTCCTCGTTCATGCAAAAAATGGTTTCAACACCCAATGCTTCTAATAAAGCTGGAATCGCAAACCCACCAACTGAGTTAATACCATCTACTAATACTTTAAAGCCTTGTGCAGCAATTGCCTCGCGATCTACCAATTCTAATGCTAAAATTTTATCAATATGATACTGCAAATAATCACTATTTCGATACACACTACCTAATTCATCTACCTCACAAAAATCAAAATCTTCCATTGCTGCTAAATCCAAAATCATCTGCCCATCGGCAGCACTGATAAACTCGCCCAATTCATTCAACAATTTTAAGGCATTCCATTGTTTGGGGTTATGACTAGCCGATAAGATAATCCCGCCACCTGCATCTTCAGCAGGCACCGCCATTTCTACCGTAGGAGTAGTCGCTAAATCAACATTTACGACATCTAAACCTATACTTTGTAAAGTAGCAATCACTAGGCTTTGTACCATCTCACCCGATATACGTCCATCGCGTCCAACTACCACTTTGCGAGCAGCTCCACGTCTGCGAATCCATGTACCGTAAGCTGCGGTAAACTTGACTACATCTATCGGGGTCAATGCTTCACCTACAATCCCGCCAATAGTCCCACGAATCCCTGAAATTGATTTGATTAATGCCACTTTCTTTTACTTTTGAGTAGTTAATAACAGAAGCTGCTAAAATAGTACTATTGAGGTGATTTTGTAAGGAATAGCAGTAATTTTTTTCAGTTCATAGCATTCAGGTCAATGAACTAAACGGTTTATTGACTATGCCCTGACAACTATGGACTAAATAGCCTATGAAACCAGTACGACCTGTTCCTCTCCAAGCATTTCCTCGCCCCTAAACCGCAATAATAGCTGCGCTAAAGCGACCACATCTTGTTGGCAATACTGATGGATGCGCGGCAAATCCTGGTCTTGCCAATACACACTCGCCACCATACTGCCCTCCATATCATTTTTAGGAGAAGGTACCCCCATCAATTTGGTCAATAAACGCAGGGAGGTAAAATTTTTATAATCACCAAACTTCCACAAACGCATGGTATCCAAAAAAGGATGTTCCCAGGGTTTTAAGCCATTTACATCCAATAAGTTGGGCAATTTTAAACCATGAATCACCGCCCTTCGACAAATAAAAGGGACATCAAATTCGGTAATATTATGACCACATAAATATGACTGAGTAGGGACATGAAAATATTGCATCAACATTTCCAAAAAAGGCGTCAGGACTTCCTGCTCATCATCTCCATAAAACGATTTAATACGAAATTGAAGCGGTATCTCTTCTTCCTCTTTAGGGCGAGTAAAAAAACCAGCAGAAATACAAACAATTTTGCCAAACTCTGCATACACCCCCGCCTTCTTAAAAAAATAATCAGCATCACTAATATCAGTTGGCTTAAAACGATCTGTTTTGTATTTCCATAATAATTGCATCTCTTCGTCTAGCTCCTCAAAAGAAGCAACCATTGGTACCGTTTCAATATCAAAAAACAATACTCGAAAGGGGTTTATATGATCTAGCATGTAGGTGTTGTATTTTTTTAATCTAAAAATAACCGTTCAAAATCTTCATATCCTTGCTTTACCTCCTCAAAAGGTAAATTACCCGCCTTTAGTGCTTCTCTTTTTTTGTGGAATAAGCTTTTGTAAAACTGCTCTCCCAATGCCCGAAAATCATTTTTATCTTCTGCTCGTTCCACCAACTCAAATAACATATTTTCCGCCCTGTCAAAGCGCAACTGATCCTGATAATAATGAAAAAGTTGAAATACCATAGTAGGAGATAACAGATGATCCGTCAAAATCACCAGATGTGTCTCAATATTATGAATTAATTCAAAGGAAAAAGTCCCTCGTTGGTGATTATATAAGACCAATAAAACCAATAATTCCCGCTTTTTTGCCCGAAAATACGCCGCATCATCATCAATCAACTCATAAATCATACCCTTCAGGTGCAATAATTTAGCAGTATATTTCCACTTCTCCTCATCCAATACCCCATCTTTTAACATCAACAACTGCAGCTCCTTATCCGTTGTCTCTAACAACCAATCCGCATCCAAATCAAATCGCTCTCTCAACACCTCATCTGTTACCTCCATCGCCTCCTCATAACGCCCGCGTTCTATCAGCCCAAGAATAATACCAATCAATTCTACCATTTCCTGAATCATCCGCAATATGAAGTCTTTTTGAAACATAAGTAAAGGTCTCTATAAATATGACAAATAAGTCGCCTCTTTTTCCCGCTAAAGCTGTAAATTATACGAAAAAAATTAAACTTTATAAAAAAA
>JAHDCM010000266.1:3979-5612 GCA_020629895.1 Bacteroidota bacterium | reverse complement strand
CGATGTGCGATGTGCGATGTGCGATGTGCGATGTGCGATGTGCGATGTGCGATGACTTTTAAGTTCTGTTGAATTTTGTTGTTTTGCAAGTTTTTTTTGAAAAAGTATTTTCTCGTCACACATTGCATCTAGTACTTCCAGCAATCACATTTTCAAATACTTCAAAATATCATCATACAAACCGCTTTCATTGGCATATAGCGCGTAATTTTTAGCTGTTTGAAACCATTCCTTAGTGGTTGGGCGCACCTTATTCAAGGCATTTATTAAGTCTTTCTGTTCAATTGGCAATGGTCGTCCTGCTCGTAAAGAATCCATTAATTTGGACTCCACTGCCACATCGACCAATGCTTTTAAGTCTGCTCCAGAAAGCTCTTTTGTCTTTGCTGCTAATTTACTAACATTCAATCCTTTATGCGGCTTTTCTTTGAGTAAAATTTGCAGGATGGCTTCGCGTGCTTTATCATCAGGAGGAGCGACAAATACCATGCGGTCAAAACGTCCAGGCCGTCGGAAAGCACTATCCAGATGCCAGGGCGTGTTGGTTGCTGCCAGAATTAAAACGCCTTCATTATTCCCATCAATCCCATCCATTTCCGATAAGAATTGGTTGATGAGGTGTCGGCCGCCACTTTTACGCATATCCGTACGACTTGCCCCAAGTGCATCTACTTCATCAAAAAACAGTACGCAGGGAGCCTGTGCGCGTGCGAGTTCAAATAATTGGTGTAGATTTTTCTCGCTATTTCCAATCCACATATCCAATACATCGTTGATACCTACCGAAATAAAACCTGCTTGCACCTCTCCTGCTGTTGCTCTTGCCAAATGTGTTTTTCCACAACCAGGAGGGCCATACATCAAAATACCTCCTCCAATGGTCTTACCATAAGCCTTATACAAATCAGGATGCTTCATGGGTAGGATAATCTTCATTTCGATTTCCTCCTTCACCTTATCCATACCTCCTACATCCGAGAAGTTCACTTTGGGTCGTTCTACTTCCGCAACAATTTCGTCTAAGTTATACTCTACCGCCACTTTTTTACTGTCATCTTCCGTAGATTTGCGTAGTTCATTAATTTCTTGTTCAAATGCCTCATCTTTGAGGCTCGCATCTAAGGCAGTGGCTTTGCGATATTCTTCCTGAGCTTCTTGGTGTTTTTCGGTAGCAAAAAGTAGCTTCGCATGTAGCATGTAAGTCGTAGGTGGAGGAGCCGCTTCGTTGAGTAATTCTTCGACAATAACAAATGCAGGCGAGTGTTTACCTTGTAAGAAAAATATATTTGCCAAATCAAGCTTGAGTTGCTTGCTACTAGGACTACTGTCTAACGCTTTACGTAAGTGTTCTTCTGCTTCGGCATAACGTCCCATATTGAGGAGCATATCTGCGACATGCTTGCGGAGTGGTATATTATCAGGAGAAAATCGGAGTGCCTCTAGTAAGTTCTGTAAGGCTTCTTCGTTATAAGACATTTGAAAGGTTTAAATTTGATATTCGGTTTGTGATGAACAAATGCAATATTAGCGTATTTTGTATAACAATCAAAAAATAAACAGTCAAGTTCATGAAAGATAAAACAGTAATCATTACAGGGGCCAATTCAGGTATCGGAAAGGCTACCGCCATTGG
>JAHDCM010000266.1:0-3879 GCA_020629895.1 Bacteroidota bacterium | reverse complement strand
CTAAAAGCTGCTCCTGAAGCACGTATTGTAAACGTCGCTTCAGCCGCCCATCGTTGGGTAAGCCAATTTAACTGGCAGAATTTACAAGCAGAAAAGCGATTTAGTAAAATGCAAGCTTATAGTTTATCCAAACTATGTAATATCCTTTTTACTTACGAACTAGCTCGCAAACTGCATGGAAGCCACATCACGGCCAACTGTTTGCATCCTGGAGCCGTTAGCACTAATATTGGCAATTCGGCAGGTTGGTTATTTAGTCGATTGTTTGGGTTGGCAAGTAAGTTTATGATCAGTGCCGAACAAGGAGCCGAAACGAGTATTTTCTTGGCTTCTTCTCCCAAATTAAAAGGCGTATCGGGTAAGTATTTTGCTGATAAACGCGCGCAGCGAAGTTCTCCTCTCTCCTACTCAAAAGATGTAGCAAAACAACTATGGGAGCTTAGTAAGGAGATGACTAATTTGTAATTTATTTACAGTTGGTCATACTTTTTCAATTGCTTCAACATCACCGCCATATCTTTCGAATAAGGAGCCTCAAAATGCATGCGCTCCTCACTTTCAGGATGTGCTAATTCTAAAGAAAAGGCATGTAAGGTACTGCGTGCTACAATGGGACGTTCTACCTCCATTTTTTTCACATTATAATGCTTTTTCACCTCCGACAACAAAAACTCCTTTCGTCGGCCATAAATAGCATCTACGGCCAATGGATACCCCATTTCTTTGACGTGTACCCGAATTTGGTGGGTACGGCCTGTATGAATCGTTAACTCTAATAAGGCAAAATGTTGAAACTGTTCTAATAATTGATAATCGGTATGTGCCTTTTTACCATTGCGGTGATCCACCATCATCGTCCCTCTACGGTGTGGATTCTCGCCAATCGGCAATTCAATACTACCCGATGTTTGTACCAATTGTCCTTCCACAATAGCATGGTACTTTTTTACAACCGTTCTTTTATTAAACTGCTGTGAAATATGCCGATGTGCTTCCTTTGTCTTTGCAAAACACATAATTCCACTCGTCTCTCGATCTAGGCGATGTACCACAAAAATGTCTCGCCCTCCTCTTTTCAAATAGGATTTCAAATTAAAATCATCGGGATTATACCGATCTGGAATACTTAGGGTATTGGAAGGTTTATACACAATAACCATTGCGTCATCCTCAAAAATAATCCCTACTCGTTCTTTCTTTTTACTCATTATTCTTTCCTCTTTGCTAATATTCATTTAATACAGGTATCTTTTCATCTCTTCCTCACTTAATTCACGTACTTCTCCTACCTGCATATCTTGAATCGCCAAGTTAGCAATTTTTGAGCGAATTAACCGCAAAGTTGGAAAACCAATAGCCGCAGTCATTCGACGTACTTGTCGGTTTTTGCCCTCTGTAAGGGTCAATTCGATCCAAGTAGTCGGTATTGCTTTACGATAACGAATTGGCGGATCACGATCAGGTACCTTTGGAGCCTCTTTCAATAAACGCACTTTGGCTGGGTGCGTGCGATGCACTTTTTTTCGAATCCGAATATCGACTCCCTGCCGTAATTTTTGTAGGGCTTTTTGGTCAGGCACACCCTCTACCTGCACCCAATAACTTCGGGGATGCTCTTGTTTAGGGTTCAGTAAATGGTGGTTGATTTTGGTATCATTGGTCAATAATAATAAACCCTCGCTATCTAAATCCAAACGCCCTACTGGATAAACCTGCTTAGGAAAGGAAAATAACGTAGCTAAGGTACGATGCCCAGTCCCTTCATCTGTAAATTGACTCAATACTTTGTAAGGCTTATAGATGAGGTAATATTTTTTTTTCATCTTTACTTGTTTAACAACTGTTACTTCACCTTCCATCTTTGAAGGGCAATCATTGGCCAATTTTGAAAATTGAAATTTTGCATCGAACGCGCTTCATACTCATCTTTCGCCAATACCTGAATATTTTGATGTAGCTCATTTAACAAATGACATACTTTTTCTTTTTGGGTTCGGTCTTTAGGTAAGCGAGAAAAAAAACGCACCATTTCCCACTCCCATTGAGGCAATTTTTTACGCTTTTTTTTCACAATCCCATAAGCACTTTTAGCAAGGCTCAACAAAGCAATCCATTCCCGATCTGTATGCTCTCCATCAAAAAAGATCAAGAGCGAGAAAATGCGATGCATTCTTGAAATATCATTACGAACATGGTGCTTCGGTAATGCGGTAAAATAACTACTAAATTTTTTGGCTTGCTTAAAATCCTTCAAACTCATCCACTGAATCATCACATTCACTAGAAAAATACCCTTCTGTTCGGCATTCATCGCTGCCTTATACCGTTTATCATATTGCTCTTTAAATTCCTCTAGTAATTGTCGTCCTTTATTATGATCCTTTTGTATGGCGATATGATAACGCAAATAAGGAGGAGTGGCATAGGTAAAAATTTGAATTTCCTCATCTAAGCCCTTATCTTCTAGTTTTTGCAATTTATCATAGATTGTTATAAATTCTGTATATTTTCGGACATAAAAACAGGCTTGTAACAGGGTGATCATCTCAGAGATATAACGATGTCGCTTACTTTCTATAAAGGGCTTATTATTATCAAATACCTCCACCAATGCCTTAGCATACTGATACTGCTTTTCTATATTATTGTGCATTCGGCTAATAATCAACTTCGAAGCCAATATATAAATACGAGCTGTCGCCGACAAACGCTCTTCTTCTTTCATCGAATCAGAATCGGCTAATTTTGCCAGTTGTGCATCTTCCTCCTTACTAATAGCTACTGGACTTTTCTTAATTCTAAAATAAAACTTTCGATATATCTTCTTCGATTCATGAACATCTAATACAATAGCTAAAATTCGCGCACGCTCTTCCCCCAAAGCATCCATCAAATTCTCGCGTTTCTTGGCTACTTGTTTGGTCAATAACAATTCTTCCTTCTCCAATAACAGCAAATACAGTTCGAATTGTTCGTGCATCAAGGCCACTACTTTTGTACTTTTCAAACGACCTTTCATCTTCACATACAAACCCAATTCATACAAACGTTGAATATTATTCAACTCACTTTGCAATTGCCCTTGAATGCTCTTTACCTGCACCTGAAGGCTTTCTAACACCGAATCAAATAAATATTTCTTCAACACATGCAAACCTGCCTCCTTTGGAAAATGACTTCCTACAATTTTCGCATCATATTCATCCATCCCATCCAACAAATGATACAATCTTTTGTATGCTCTATCTCCAGCTTGTCGATTAGAATAGGCTTTAAAATTCCTTTTTTCATTGATTGTCAACGACTTAATCAATACAAATAAATCACTTTTTTTCATTTCCTGTATGATCAAAGCATAAAATAATATTACTCAGAAAAAAAGCTAAACTTTACAGCTTCCTAAATCCAAGCCTCATTTATCCCCTAAAGATAGTTTATTTTTATTGCACACACACACACTTTGTTGTAAATTTGCCCCAGCTTATCCTCATACCCACAACTGATGAATTCAGTTGTTAAAGCTGTTCATTAGTTGTTATATAAAAGGTTTTAAAGACGCACGAATTTTACACGTATCTATTTTGATCAGTTACTGATATTTATATTACCAGCTTCTGATTTCGTTTTGCTTTGTGTTCCCAAACAAAGTTTATCTTAATACTGTAAATCTGGCGTCTTTTTTTTTGGGCGTGTCCCCATTTTTCTCGCTTTTGCCCGTTGGCAAAAACGAAAAAAATGGGGTCGGGCTATTCGCTTGTAGTTGTCTCATAGCAGCTTGTTTCACATAGTCCTAGCGGTGTCTTCCTTCGTCAGCCCCGCTAGTCCTTGCTTCACAAAGCGGCTATTTCGCCAAGCTACCACTACTATCCCTCACGCGGT
>JAHDCM010000265.1 GCA_020629895.1 Bacteroidota bacterium | reverse complement strand
TCTGACAAAAAAATAGCTGCATCAAAAATGGCGATTATTTATGCTCAGGTACTTATTTGGTTGCTGTAATCCGATTCCAATAAAAGTATGAACTGGCTTCGGGAGTTTGTTTGAGCATCTCTAGTTCTTGAAGAGCTTGTTGTATTGTTTCGGTAGTAACTAAATTAGCTTCCATCAATGCATCAGTGGCTCCTTCAATATTCCCAATCAAATTATCGACCCACCCATTGAGCGTTCCTTTTTTATGGTAGTGAATTTCTTGAGCAAAAGCTGGTATAATGTCTTTAAAACCTGCGTGATAGGCGAGGCTATAAAGCTTGGTTCCGACTTCAGCATCACCTCCTAATTGGGCTTGTAGGGTGATAAATTGCTGCCAAACTTCTTGAAAGCGAGGGCATTCGGGAAAGACGCGCATGAGGGAGATGGCATTTTCTTGAAAGTAGATTATTCCACCTGGTTTGAGAACACGATAAGCTTCTTGGAGTGCTTGTTGAGGGTTGTTAAGATGTTCTAAAATATAGCGTCCATATACGACATCAAATTGCGCATCATCAAAGGGAAGTTGTTGAGCATCTCCTTGTACAAATTGAAGGTTCGGATGGTGCGTTGGACATTGATTTATTTGTTCTTGGGCATATTCAATGCCTGTCACTTGGACACTACGATCTCTTTCAGCCATACTTCCTGCAATGATACCTAAGCCACTGCCAATTTCAAGGATGGTACTATTGGAAGCTACCTGAATAAATTCGAGATAGGCTTTGTTCGTTAATTTGTTGAGTAGGCGTAGACGATCTTGTTCTTCTTGGTGAACGCCGTGGATATACTTTTCTTCCATTGTCATAAATGATGGTTTGGTGAATATGGATTATATATTACTAACCCCACCACCATTTTATTAGTTGGAAGCGTTAAGACTTTTTAACCATTGAATCATCTTTTCTGCAATTTCTTCGCCTTTGTCTTCCTGTAAGAAATGCCCTCCTCCTACAATTATTTCATGAGGTTGTCCTTTGGCTCCGGGTATCATACTTTGGAAGATTTTTTCGAGTCCTTTCATAATCGGATCACTATCAGAAAAGAGGGTTAAAAAGGGCTTTTTCCATTGCATCAAGGTTTGCCAAGCAGCTCGATTGGCGTTTGTTTCTGGGTCGTTGGGGCTAGTCGGAACGAGGGCGGGAAAAATCCGCGCGCCTTCTTTATAACTTTCATCAGGAAAAGGGGCATCGTAGGCGGCCATTATCTCTTCAGAAAGTTCAGTAACAGTAGCTCTATTGATGGTTTGAGCAACTGGAAATTCGGGAACGGTCTGTGAGAAGTGTTGCCATTTCAAAAAGGCTTCATTGGGAGCAACATCACCTGTGGGAAGAATGGTATTGGCGGCGACAATATTGGCAAAACGATCTTGATTTTCGGCAGCTAGTCGTAACCCTATCAAACCTCCCCAATCTTGGCAAAAGAGGCTAATGTTATTAAGGTCGAGTTTTTGAATGAGTGTGTCGGTCCATATAAGGTGTTGGGCATAAGTGTAATCATCGCGATGGGCAGGTTTATCCGATTTTCCAAAGCCAATTAGATCGGGAGCAATCACACGATATCCTGCCTCTACAAATAGAGGAATCATTTTGCGGTAAAGGAATGACCAACTAGGTTCGCCATGTAAGAGCAAAACAATTGCTCCTGCGTGATCTCCTTCATCTACATAATGCATACGAAGTCCATCATCTACTTCGAGGTAATGGGGTTGAAACGGATAGTCGGGAAGATTTTGAAAGCGGTTTTCGGGTGTGCTTAGTATGGCTTGCATCGGTTGTACATTAAAGGTGTTTGATAAGGGAAGGGATACCTTGTTTGTCTCTCGAAAATAATAAAGTATCAGCGATTTTTTAGTATTACAAATGACTTAATTTTGTTGCTGATTCAATTATCTTTCATCCGATACCTTACGGTCGTCAATTCCGAGATAATATTCGATTGTTTTTTCTACAAAAAAGGCCATTTTTTGATTTTGGGTGGTAAAAATAATGTCTTCTTGGTAGTCTTTTTGGCGGATTCGAAGGGTAAAGTAATACTCTTTCCATTGTTTTACTACTTTCTTATTTCGTCGTTTTTCGCGTGTTACAATACTTGTAGCAATAAATAATTGTTCTAAAAAGGCGGTCGAAGCACTATATATATTGCGTTTGCTTGCCCACCATTTGCCTTTTTTGTAATGAATATCTAGGCGTTGAGGATGGACAGTAAATTCGTAGACATCTGTTCGTTCCCAGTAAAAAGGGGCTAAAAAAAGTAAAAAAGCCAATAAACTCCATATACTAAAGGGCATCCAGAATATCAGGCCTAGCAAAAACAATTCTAAAAAACCTCCTGTAATCAAAAAAAGAAGGGCCATTAATCCTACTGGAATGCTTACCAAGATAAAGGCTATCCAATATAAAAATTTACTATTTTGGGCAGTATCTTCTGCTGTAATATATAAGGTATCTTCTACTTCTAAAAAGCTCACTCCTTCAGGCGGGTGTCCTAATTCATTATCGCGTAAATCACGATGTTCATAGAGTCCATACACGACATCACAATGCACACAAAGTCCTACTCCATCTATTTTATTTTGGAATTTCCTACGTATTTTTTCATTGCAGTTGGGGCATTTTTTTCGTCGTTCTAACATAGGTCTATACTCATATTATCCTTGCCATTCTCCTTTCATTTGCACATCTTCAATTTGTAAATATTTTTCTATCTCTTGCTCGATAAACACTGCTGTTTGTGCCGTTGACAATCCAGTTAATAAATACCTTGATCCATATACAGAGGTCTGTACTTTTAGATCAAAATTATAATCCTTTACAATATAAATTTGCTCAATCTGATGCACGGGAATATCTTTTCCCATATTAAAGGTGGGGTAAGGGCCATGGTTGAGACTCAATTGTCCTTCTTTAATAACAATCTTAGTCGAATTCAATAAATTGGCAATGGGCAGATAAACAAATAAAGTAAGCCAAATACATAATAGCACTATACGAATTCCCCCATTGGGAGTTGTATCTAGCCCTCCAGAAATTAACCATCCCCATACAAAAGAAAATACAGCTGTTAAAAACCAAGCAATGAGTATCCCATAGTTTCTTTTTCCGTCAATTGATTTCCAGCAGACATCGCGCCATTTAACATCTATTTCAAACTCTTCTTCGGTACTTAACAACTCTATTCCTTTAGGTAATTTAATCACCTCATGCTTTTGACGTATCTCAATGGGTAACTGCTCTTGAAAACTAAAATTTAAAGCACAGTCTTTACATGCCGCTTCCAAGTCCCAAATATCAATTTGTGGAGCAGCTAATTGTCGAAAACAACTCGGACATTCAATGGCTTTAAACATTAGTACTGGTTAATGTTAATATGGAAATTACACTTCTGCAAATTGTAAGCGGAGTAAGTGTTGGTACACTCCTCCTTCTTTATTGGCTAATGTGGTATGTGTTCCTTGCTCTACAATTTGGCCATTATCCAAGACATAAATACAATCTACTTCACGAATTGTAGACAGGCGATGTGCAATGATAATTGTAGTACGTCCTTCCATTAATTCATTTAATGCGCCTTGTACTAATTTCTCTGATTCGGCATCTAAGGAACTAGTCGCCTCATCCAATATCAAAATCGCAGGGTCTTTCAAGATAGCTCGTGCAATGGCTACTCGTTGTTTTTGCCCACCCGACAATTTAATCCCCCGTTCTCCTACTAAGGTATCAAATCCTTCAGGAAACGATTCAATAAAGGAAAGCGCATTGGCTTTTCGAGCGGCACTTACCAAATCCGCTTCTGTCGCATCTGGATTTCCATATAAAATATTCTCTCGAATAGTTCCTCCAAATAAAAGTACCTCTTGTGGCACGATACCAATATTAGCGCGAAGTTGAGAAATGTTATATTGGTCAATGGCTTTTCCTCCTACTAAAATCGCTCCATTTTCCAATTGATACATTCGCATCAACAACTGTACAATCGTTGACTTCCCTGAACCACTATGACCCACCAAAGCAATCTTTTGCCCTTGCTTTATATCCAACGTCACCCCCTTCAATACCTCAATATCCGTCCGTGTAGGGTAGCGAAAAGAAACCTGTTGATACTGAATATCTCCTTGTATTAATTCCTTTTTTACTGGTCGTTCCATCGCTACTTCTTCCTGTTCATCTAGTATTTCACGAATACGGTCAGAAGCTCCTATTGCTTTCTGAAACTCACTGTATAAATTTCCTACCCCACTAATCGAAGCCCCAATAAATACGGTATAAAACAAAAAGCTAATTAACTCACCTGTGGTTAACTCTTTACTTTCTACCATTCCAAATCCAAGCCATAAAACTAAGGTAATGCCTCCAAAAACAGCCGAAATGAGAAAAGTAACAAATAAACCCCGATAACGTGCCGTTTTAAGTGCCTTCGCAACAACTTCTTCCATCTTATTATTATATCGTTGCGATTCGTACCATTCATTGGTAAATGCTTTTACTACTTGTACCGACTGCAAGGTTTCTTCTACCACAACATTGGTCTCTCCTAGTAAATCTTGCGTTTCTCTTGACAACCGACGAATGTATCGCCCAAAAAACATGGTTAATATAATGGCCACAGGGAAAGTGGACAACATAATGAGTGTAAGCTTCAAAGAAGTGTAGGCAATAATAGCAATACCAATGATAAGCGTAAAAAACTGACGGAGCATCTCCGCCAAATTGATGGATAAGGCACTTTGTAATTGGGAAACATCTGCGGCAATGCGGCTGGTCAACTCCCCTACTCTTCGCTTTTCAAAAAAGGGGATTTCTAGGCGAATGAGCTTGGCATATAAGGATTTACGAACATCTCCCATCGCTTTTTCACTCACAATCGAAAATAAGATAATCCGAAAATAGGAAAAAACGGCTTGCATCACCAAAATAGCTAATAGCCCTAATCCTAACTGATTCAAATTCAAAGCTGACTGCCCTTGAGCCGCATCGGCCAACATACTCGCTAAGTAAGGAAAAACAAGTGTAGTAGAAGTGGAAAGTATTAAGAAAACCAAGCCAATAGCAAAGGTGGCTTTATATGGTAAAATGTACTGAAAAATTCCTAACAATTCTTTCCAACTAACCCGTTTTCTCACCGCCTGCTCATCCTGTTCTTGTGCTACCCTTTTTCTCATATTTAATATACTGATCTTTTTAAAATAATTACCTTCTATTCAACACATCCCCTTGCTAAACTGTTTATAAGTCATACAATCATCAAAATCCAATCACCCTATCATCAACTACCATGATCCAACAAATCAACCTCACCCTACCAGCCTTCGCCAGAGGCTATCATATTATCACAGAATTGGTGCTTGACCAACTTCCTGCGCTACCCCAAACAGGATTATTACATCTATTTATCAAACATACCTCCGCAGCCATTACGATCAATGAAAATGCCGATCCCTCAGTCCGTGTAGATTTCGAAAATATCTTCAACCGTATTGTCCCCGAAAACCAACCCTACTATACCCACACCTTAGAAGGCAGTGATGATATGCCCGCCCATATCAAAGCGGCCATGATTGGACATGCGATCACACTCCCCAT
>JAHDCM010000264.1:3881-5629 GCA_020629895.1 Bacteroidota bacterium | reverse complement strand
AAAAAAGATCATTATTGAAGAAGCAGAAGCTAACCCAACAGAATTAAAAAAATGGTTTTATGAAAATCAAGGTGAAGCAAGATTTGACGCTTCTAATAGATTTTTCTTAGTTTTAACGAATGAAACAGATATGTCAAATAGTTGGAAGCTTAAAAGGAATATCGTTTTTTTAAGAGATAGAATAAATGATCACTTAGATAACTTATCTATGGATGTATCTAGTCTTGAAACCACTTTTTTTTGGCACAAAGACCAAGAGAATTATCATTGTAAATCTGATATTTTGTTTTTGAAATATCGTGAAGAATAAGCAACTACTCATCGTCTTTTGCGTGAGGGATAGTAGCGGTAGCTTGAAGAAACAGCCACTTAGTGAAGCAAGGACTAGCGGGGCTGACAGCGGAAGACACCGCTAGGACTATGCTAAACAAGTGGCTGTGAGACAACTACAAGCGAATAGCCCGACCCCATTTTTGTTTTGTAGAGGACGCTGGCGTCCTCTACAAAACAAAAATGGGGACACGCCCTGATAAAAAATAATTTTATAAAAACAGGCTTTAGTACGATAACAGCGACTTTAACCATTTATTAATTAAAACGTCGTAATCGCACTTCGCACATCGCACAAAAAATATGTCTTTCATTGTATCTGCCCGTAAATATCGCCCCGCCAAATTTGAGGATGTAGTCGGGCAAAAAAGTATTACCACCACTCTCAAAAATGCTATCAAAAACGATAAGCTTGCCCAGTCATTTTTGTTTTGTGGGCCTAGAGGAGTGGGAAAAACAACCTGCGCGCGAATATTGGCAAAGGTGATTAATTGTGAAAACCTGAGTGATAATTTCGAACCTTGTGACACCTGCGGTTCTTGTTCTTCCTTCAATGATAATGCCTCCTTCAATATCTTCGAATTGGATGCCGCCTCCAATAATTCGGTGGATGATATTCGTAACCTTATCGAACAGGTACGCTTCGCCCCACAAGCAGGCAAGTACAAAATATACATTATTGATGAGGTACACATGCTTTCGACAGCCGCTTTCAATGCCTTCCTTAAAACATTGGAAGAACCACCTTCTTATGCTATTTTCATCCTTGCGACTACTGAAAAACATAAAATACTTGCCACCATTTTATCGCGCTGTCAAACCTTCGACTTTACGCGTATTAGGGTGCCAGACATGGTAGAACATCTACAATATATTTGTAAAGATCAACACATAGAAGCTGAAGAAGCAGCACTGCATATAATTGCCCAAAAAGCAGATGGAGGTTTACGTGATGCCCTTTCTATTTATGACCGTATTGCCAGCTTCTCTAATGGCACCATCACCTACAAAGGGGTTATTGAAGCCCTGAATATACTCGACTATGACTACTATTTTAAGGTAACAGACGCGCTCCTTTCTCAAAATCATACCGATGTGTTATTATTATTTGACCACATCCTCCAAAATGGTTTTGAAGGTGATAATTTTATTGGTGGACTTGCCAGCCATTTCCGAGATTTATTAATTTGCAAAGACGTAAAAAGTGTACAATTACTAGAAGTACCCAACACCCTCAAACAAAGGTATTATCAACAAGCAACACTCGCACCTGGCTCTTTTTTACTTAGTGCATTAAACATTATTAGTCAATGCGAAATCAATTATAAAACCACTAGTAATAAACGCCTTCAAGTGGAACTTGCTTTGTTGAAAATCACCTATATTACCGCTGCTATTCAAGTAGCTAAAACACCTGC